>NZ_JBEYUK010000029.1:0-85534 GCF_040643475.1 Streptomyces sp. NPDC047130
ACCGCCTCGCTCTTCGCCCGGTTCGCCTCCCGCCAGGAGGACTCGCCCCAGATGAAGATGATCGCCGCGCTCCGCAACCAGTTCGGCGGACACGCCGTCGAGGCGGCCGGCCGGCCGGCGGCGAGGTAGGCGGGACGTGGGCGACCTTCTGCTGCTGCGGCACGGCGAGACGGAGTGGAGCGCGGCGCGCCGCCACACCAGCCGCACCGACCTGCCGCTCACCGCGCGCGGGGAGGAGGAGGCGCGGGCGGTGGCGCCGCTGCTGGCCGGGCGGCGCCTGGCCGAGGTGCTGACCAGTCCCCGGCTGCGCGCCGTCACCACCGCACGGCTGGCCGGACTTCCCGGCGCGCGGGCCGAGCCGGAGATGCGGGAGTGGGAGTACGGCGCGTACGAGGGCCTGATGACGGAGGAGATCCGCCGGGAGCGCCCCGGGTGGAACATCTGGACCGACGGCTGCCCGCCCTCCGCGGACGGGCACCCCGGTGAGCTGCCGGAGGAGGTCGGGGCAAGGGCGGACCGCGTCCTGGACCGCGTGGAACCGCTGCTGCGGGCCGACGACGGCGACGTGCTGCTGGTCGCCCACGGCCACTTCCTGCGGGTGCTGACCGCCCGGCGGCTGGGGCTGCCGGCCGCGGAGGGCAGGCTCTTCCAGATCTTCACCGGCACGGTCAGCCGGCTCTCCACCGAACACGGCCGTGCGGTGGTGTCGGTCTGGAACGCCCGGCCCGGTGGCACGGGACCGTAGCGCATGCGCCTCCGGGGCCGGCCGGCCCGGCGTCACCCCAGGGCGCCGCGCGGGATCCCGTAGGCGCGCTCCACGCGGATCCGCAGCACCAGGCGCCGGTCCCGGACCATCGCCGCGCGGTACTCGTCCCAGTCGGGGTGCTCGCCGGCGACGTCGCGGTAGAGGCGTATCAGTTCCTCCACCGCCTCGTCGTGCGGGTCCCGGGCGACCTCGCTCAGCTCGGCCGTCCCCTCGGCCACCGTGTACGCCCAGCGGTCCTGGCTGGTGACGTGGTAGGAGGCGCGGGGGTCCCTGCGGAGGTTGCGGGTCTTGGCCCGGTCGTCCGTGACGGAGATCCGGATCAGGCGTTCCTCGGGGTAGTAGGCGTGGTTGACGTTGGACAGCTGCGGCCGTCCGTCGGACCTGAGGGTCGCCAGCACTCCGCCGTCGGCCTCGGAGAGCAGGGCGAGCAGGGCTTCTTCGCTCATACCGGCCGAACGCGCCCCGCGCCCGCGGTGTTCCCCGGACGGCCCGGTCGGGTCTGACATTGCGCCGAACGGGGTATCTCGGAGCAGCTTGCGGAACGGACACGAAAGGCGAGGAGCGATGGTGGCGACCCCGGGGTCGGTGTTGCGGCAGGAGATCGGTCCGGACGAGGCGGGACTCGACCCGGCCCGGCTGGAGGAGCTGGACCGGGTGCTGGCCCGGCACGTCGACACCGGCGGCCTGCCGGGCTACCTGCTGTCGGTGGCGCGGGCCGGCCGGGTGGCGTGGCTGACCACCTACGGCAGCCGGGACCTGGCGGCGGGTCTGCCGGTGGAACCGGACACCCTGTGGCGGATCTACTCGATGTCCAAGCCGGTCACCTCGGTGGCCGCGATGACCCTGGTGGAGCAGGGCCTGCTCGGGCTCGACGACCCGCTGGAGCGCCACCTCCCCGCCTTCGCCGGGCCGCGGGTGCACGTGGCGGGCGAGGGCCCCGGCATGCGGACCCGCCCGGCGGACGGCCCCGTCCTGATCCGCCACCTGCTCTCCCACACGGCGGGTCTGACCTCGGCCTTCTACCACGCCCATCCGGTGGACGCCCTCTACCGCCGGGCGGGGCTGCACGCCTCGGTGCTCCCCGGCGGCGACCTGGCCGAGACCTGCGACGCCTACGCGCGGCTGCCGCTGCAGTTCGAGCCGGGGAGCCGGTGGAACTACTCGGTGGCCACCAACGTGCTGGGCCGGGTGATCGAGGTGGTGTCGGGCCGCCCGCTGGACGAGTTCGTCACCGCCCGGGTCCTCGCGCCGCTGGGGATGACCGACACCGGGTTCCAGATCGACGACGAACAGGCCGGACGCCTGGCCGAGCTGTACGGGGACGGCGACGACGGGAGGCTCGAGGTCGTGCCCGGCACTCCGGTGCGCGGGCGGCCCCGCTTCCTGTCCGGCAGCGGCGGGCTGGTGGCGAGCGCGGGTGACTACCACCGCTTCATGGAGATGCTGCGGCGCCGCGGCGAGCTCGACGGGGTGCGGGTGCTGCGCCCGGAGACCGTGGACCTGATGACGCGCAGTCACCTGCCGGAGGGCGCGGACATCCGCGGCTTCGGCTGCCCGGCCCACGACGAGCCGGCCAACTCCGGCGTGGGGTTCGGCCTGGGCTTCTCCGTGGTGGTGGACCCCGCCCGGACGGAGTCGCCGTCCTCGGCGGGGACCTTCGGGTGGAAGGGGGTGGCGACCACCGTCTTCTGGGTCGACCCGGTGCGGGACATGACCGTGCAGTTCATGACGCAGCTGCGCCCCCGGCGGTCGCGGCTGCTCTACCCGGACATCCGGCGGCTGACCCACGCGGCCGTCGTGGACTGACCGGCCTCCGGGCGCCCCCGTGCCCGCCACGGGCGGCAGGTCGGGCGGGGACGGCAGGTAGACCGCCGCCGCGTCCAGCAGCGGCTCCACGCCCTTGTCGCGGTACGCCGAAGCAGAGCACCACGACGGCGTCGCCGGTACGGGTCGGGTCCCGCAGGGCGGTCCGCAGGGTGTCCGCGCCCAGCGAGCCCTCCCGCGCAGAACTCCTCGAGCGCCGCGGCGTGCAGCGAGGCCACGGTCTCCTCCAGCGCGCGCCGCCGCCGCGCGGCCTCGGCGGCCAGGGACGCGGGGACCGGCTCCTCGACGGGCGCCTCGGCGCCCTCGGCCCACACCAGCGCCCGCAGGCCGAGCAGGTCCACGACGCCCCGGAAGCCGTCCTGCGCCCCGAGCGGCAACTGCACCGCCAGCGGCACCGGATGGAGGCGTTCGCGGACGGCGGCGACGGCCGCGTCGAGGTCGGCGCCGACCCGGTCCATCTTGTTGGCGAAGACGATCCGGGGCACGCCGTGCCGGTCGGCCTGCCGCCACACCGCCTCGCTCTGCGGCTCGACCCCGGCGACCGCGTCGAGGACCACCACCGCGCCGTCCAGGACCCGCAGCGAGCGCTCCACCTCATCGGCGAAGTCGACGTGGCCGGGCGTGTCGATCAGGTTGATCCGGCAGCCGTTCCACTCGCAGGTGACGGCGGCGGCGAAGATGGTGATGCCCCGTTCGCGTTCCTGGGGGTCGTGGTCGGTGACGGTGGTCTTGCCCGCGTCGACGTGGGCCAGCACGCCCAGGTTGCGGACGGCGGCGAGGGTGACGGCGGAACTGCGGACGAGGTCGTTGCGCACGGCCTGCGGCCTTTCTGGTGGATGATCCGGTCCTGGGGACGCGCGATCACCGCCGGGCCCGCGCCACGCCGCGCGTGCGGGCGTGGTTCAGCGGTACGGGGCGGACGTCCGGCGCCGGCCGCGCGGCGGGCGCCGGAGCACCGGGGACACCAGGATCACCTCGTACCGCGAACGGGGAACGACGGCTTCGGCGCGCTGACGCACGGCCTGTCCCCCTTCACTCGTCACGGTCGGCTCCCGGGCGGGTCCGTGGACGCGGACGTGCGGCCAACGGGAGGCAAACACCCGGGTGTTGAGCCGAGTGTAGGGTCGGACCACGGACAGGGCACCGCATTTTCCGGCGCGGTCGACCGGCCGCGCGGAACGTCCGGTTCGCGGTAGGTTCGCCCTACGTCCGTCTTCCGAGGAGCCTGTGAAGCGCATGTCCATCAAGGTCAGTGTGGTCGTCCCGGTGTACAACCCCGGTCCGTACATCGAGGACTGCGTGAACTCCCTCCTGCGGCAGTCGCTCGCGCCCGGGGAGTTCGAGGTCGTCTTCGTGGACGACGGATCGACGGACGGCACTCCCGCACGCCTGGACGCGCTGGCGGCCGAGCACCCGCACGTGCAGGTGATCCACCAGGAGCCGTCCGGCTGGTCGGGGAAGCCGCGCAACGTCGGCATCGAGGCCTCGGGCGGCGAGTACGTGATGTTCGTCGACAACGACGACTACCTGGGCGACGAGGCCCTGGAGCGGATGTACGACTACGCCGTGAAGAACGGCTCGGACGTCGTCATCGGCAAGATGGCCGGCAAGGGCCGCCCGGTGCCGGTGGAGCTGTTCCGCAGGAACCATCCGCGGGCGACGGTCGGGAACGCGCCCCTGATGGACAGTCTGACGCCCCACAAGATGTTCCGGCGCGCCTTCCTGGACCGGATCGGCCTGCGCTTCCCGGAGGGCCGGCGGCGGCTGGAGGACCACGTCTTCATCGCCGAGGCGTACCTGCGGGCCGAGACGATCTCGGTGCTCAGCGACTACGTCTGCTACTACCACGTCAAGCGCGAGGACGCCTCCAACGCCGGCTTCCAGCGGTTCGACCCGGTCGGGTACTTCAAGAACCTGCGGGAGGCGCTCGACGTGGTCGAGCGCCACACCGAGCCCGGTGAGCTGCGTGACCGCATGTACCGCCGCTGGCTGCGCAACGAGATGGTCGAGCGGATGCGCGGCAAGCGGCTGCTGGTCCTGCCGGACGACTACCGGCGCGAGATGTTCGCCGAGATCCGGGACGTGATCAACGAGCGGTTCGGTCCCTCGGTGGCGGAGCCGCTGGCTCCCACCCAGCGGGTGGTGGCGGCGCTGGTCGCCGCCGACCGCTACGAGGACACGCTGGCCTTCGCCCGGTGGGAGGCCTCGCTGGCCCCCCGGGCCGCGGCCACGACGGTCGGGTGGGACAAGGGCGTGCTGCGCGTCGGCCTGGAGGCCGGCTACACCGCCGACGGCGCCCCCATGGCCTTCCCGGCCGACGGTGCGCACACGGCTCCCGAGGGCGCTCCCGAGGACGTGTCCTCGGCGATCGCCTGGGTCCTGGCGGACGCCACGGAGCGGTTCGGGTCGGCGGGCGTGGACGTGGTGGTGCGCGAGCGGGCCACCGCCGCGCAGTTCTACCTGCCGGTCGAGGTGACCCGGGAGACGGCGCCCGTCGACGGTGACGCGGGGCGGGTGGAGCTGCGGGTGCGGGCCTCGGTGTCGCTGGACCCGGTGGTCGCGGCGGGCGGGTCCCCCCTGCGGCCGGGCCTGTGGGACCTGTTCGTGCGGGTCAAGCTGGGCGGCTGGGCCCGCGAGTGCCGGATCGACCCGGCACCCGGCGCTCCGCGTCCGGCCGGGCCCGCCGCCGTCACGGCCGGCAGCGTGGTCCTCCCCTACTGGACGGCCCGGGACACCCTGTCGCTGGACGTCGACAAGGCGACCCGGAACCTGCGTCTGGACCGGCTCTCCCCCGCCGACGTCGCGGTCTCCGGCGGCCGCCTGCGCACGACGCTGCCGCTGCACGTCGCGGACCGCACCGAGGTGCTGCTGCGGCTGGCCGGCCCGGCCGGCGACGCGGCGGCGCCGGAGGTGGCCGCCGCCCTCGCGCCGGGCGGTGACCCGGCGGCGGGCGCGGTGCTCGAGGCGGAGCTGCCGCTGGACCGCCTGCCGCGGGAGGTCCCGCTGCGGCTGTCGCTGGCGTCCGACCCGCGTGCGGCCTCCCCCCGGTTCCTGGCCCTTCCGGTGACCCTGCGGGCCACGGACGACGGGGTGCAGGTGCGCCACGCGGCGCTGCCGCGGGCCGCGCGGCCCGAGCCCGGTCTCCTGCTCCGTCTGGGGCGCCGGCTGCCGCTGCCGGCCCGCCGCGTGGTGGTGAAGGTGATGGACGCGCTGGCACCCGGTCTGCGGGTGCGGCTGACCCATGGGAAGAAGGACTGAGTACGTGCGACCGCTGACCATCGAGGGAACCTGGCTGCTGGAACCGAAGGTCTTCCCGGACGACCGGGGCACCTTCCACGAGTGGTTCCGGGGGCGGGAGTTGTACGAGGCCACCGGTTACCGGCTGCCGCTGGCCCAGGCGAACTGCTCGGTCTCCCGGCGGGGCGTGCTGCGGGGGGTGCACTTCGCCGACGTCCCGCCCGGGCAGGCCAAGTACGTGACCTGTGCGCGGGGCGCGGTGCTGGACGTGATGGTGGACGTGCGGGTCGGCTCGCCCACGTTCGGGCAGTGGGAGTCGGTCCGGCTGGACGACGAGAGCCGTCGCGCGGTGTTCCTCGCCGAAGGCATCGGGCACGCCTTCATGGCGCTGACCGACGACGCCACGGTGCTGTACCTGTGCTCCACGGGCTACTCCCCCGGCCGGGAGCACGGCGTGGACCCGCTCGACCCGGAACTGGGCATCGCCTGGCCGGACGGCATCGAGCCGGTGCTCTCCGACAAGGACGCGGCGGCGCCCTCGCTGGCGGAGGCCCGCGCGGCGGGCCTGCTCCCGGTGTACGAGGAGTGCGTCGCGTACTACGAGAAGCTGCGCGGCGACGAGTCCGTCTGACACGCGGGAACGGCGACGGCCGGGACCCTTCGGGGGTTCCCGGCCGTCGCCGTGTGTCAGGCGGACTCGCCGTTCAGCCGGTCCACGGCCCTGCTCAGCTGCTCCCAGCCCTTGGCGCGCTTGGTGCCGCGGTTGCGGGCGTGGACGAGGGGCTTCCAGAAGGCGGCGCCCAGCAGGTCCTCGGCGCGGACCGCGGTGGTGCGCCCGAGGATGGACTCGGGCACCTTCTGCGGGTCCGGGACCTCGAACTCGGCCATGATCTCGTCGTACTTGTCCTGCAGCACGGTGCTGGTGGGGTCGGCGCCGAAGACCACCAGCTGACCGGTGGGCTTCGTGTCGACCAGCACCGTCCTCAGGTCGGGGCGGTAGCGCCGCAGGATCTCCACCAGCTTGTAGACGTCGCCGGTCCACGCGCCGGTGTGGCGGTCGCGGGCGGCCTCGTCGATGTTCCGCGGCAGCATGTCGTCGAGGACGATGACGCTGGACCAGTCCGAGTGCTTCTCGACGTTGATGAAGTCGCGCAGCGCGTACTCGAAGAGGTGCATGCCGTCGATGAAGGACAGGTCGAGCGTGACGTCCTGCCAGTAGCCGAACGGGCTGCGGTTGCGGGCGATGTTGCGCAGCGGGTGACGGCCGCCCTTGAGGTGGCCCAGCGGGTTCTCACGGGCGAAGAAGTCGTCACTGGTGGCCTTCACCAGGTGGACGTCGCAGCGGATCTCCGTGACCACCTTGAAGGCGGGGTCGATGGCGATGCTGGGGACCCGGGACAGGGTCAGGCTGCGACCGTCGTTGACGCCGATCTCCAGGTAGTTCCGGTTGGCGCAGGTGGTGTGGAGTTCCTTCAGGAACTCGTGGCGCTTCACGAACAGGACTCCTTGCGGATGAGCGGAAGGGCAACATGCAGGGCGGTGCGCCAGTCTCGCAGCGGCGGCAGCCCGAGGTGCCGCCACCGGTGGTGGCCGAGGGCGCTGTAGGCGGGACGGGGCGCGGGCCGGGGGAACGCCTCGCTGGTCACGGGACGCACCCGGGCCGGATCGGCGCCGAGGAGCCGGAAGACCTCCTGCGCCAGGTCGTGCCAGGTGGCCTCGCCGGAGCTGGTGGCGTGGAAGATCCCGGTCGCCCCCGGGGTGTCCCTGACGAGGCGGAGGCCGAGTTCGGCGATCCGCTCGGCGACGTCGGCGCTCCAGGTGGGCTGGCCCCGCTGGTCGGCGACGACGTCCAGGGTGTCACGGCGGGACTCGAGCTCGGTCATGGTGCGGACGAAGCTCCTGCCGTGCACCCCGTACAGCCACGCGGTGCGCACCACGGCGCTCCGCCCGGGCAGTTCGGCGAGGACCGCCCGCTCGCCGGCCAGTTTGGTGCGGCCGTAGGCGGTGCGCGGACCGGTCGGGTGGTCCTCCGGGTAGGGGGTGGTGCGGGACTCTCCGTCGAAGACGTAGTCGGTGGAGAGGTGGATCAGCCGGGTGGCGTCCTGCTCGGCGCAGGCCCTCGCCAGCAGGCGGGGGCCGTCGCCGTTGACGCGCAGGGCGGTCGCCTCGTCGTGCTCGGCGTCGTCGACGGCCGTGTAGGCGGCGCAGTTGACCACGACGTCGGGCCGGTGCGCGGCGAGGGCGGCCCGGACGTCGTCCTCACGGGTGATGTCCAGGTCGGCGCGGCCGAGCGTCACCACATCCTGGCCGCGTTCGGTCAGTTCCTCGGCGGTGTCCCGGCCCAGCATGCCCGTGGCGCCGGTGACGAGCCATCTCATGCGCGCTTCTCCGTACTTCCTCAGCTCCGCCTGCGGTCCCGGCCGGTCATCCGACGCCGGCCCGTTCCTTCAACGGCTCCCACCAACTCCGGTTCTCCCGGTACCACCTGACGGTGTCGGCGAGACCGGTGGAGAAGTCGTGCCGGGGATGGTAGCCGAGTTCGGTGCGGGCCTTGCTCCAGTCGACGGAATACCTGAGGTCGTGTCCCTTGCGGTCCTCGACGTACTCGACCATGTCCCAGTCGGCGCCGCACGCTTCGAGGAGCAGGCCCGTCAGCTCCTTGTTGGAGAGCTCCGTGCCGCCGCCGATGTTGTACACCTCGCCGGATCGGCCCTGCGTACGGACCAGTTCCACGCCCTGGCAGTGGTCCTCGACGTGCAGCCAGTCGCGGACGTTGCGCCCGTCCCCGTAGAGCGGCACCTTCCGCCCGTCGAGGAGGTTGGTGACGAAGAGCGGAATCACCTTTTCGGGGAACTGGTGAGGACCGTAGTTGTTGGAGCAGCGGGTGATCCGCACGTCCATGCCGTGGGTCCGGTGGTAGGCCAGGGCGAGCAGGTCGGAGGAGGCCTTGCTCGCGCTGTAGGGCGAGTTGGGGGCCAGCGGGTGGTCCTCGGGCCAGGAGCCCGACTCGATGGAGCCGTACACCTCGTCGGTGGAGATGTGCACGAAGGGGCCGACGCCGTGGCGCAGCGCGGCGTCCAGCAGGGTCTGGGTGCCGACGACGTTGGTGAGCACGAAGTCCGCCGCGCCGTCGATGGAGCGGTCGACGTGCGACTCGGCGGCGAAGTGGACGATCTGGTCGGCGGCGCCCGTCAGCTTGTCCACCAGCTCGGCGTCCCGGATGTCGCCCTGGACGAACTCCAACCGCGGGTGGTCCAGCGGCAGGTTGTCCAGGGTGCCCGCGTAGGTGAGCTTGTCCAGCACGGTGACGCGGACGTCGGCCGTGGACCCGGCGGCGAGCAGGCCCCGGACGTAGGTGGAGCCGATGAAGCCGGCGGCCCCGGTGACGAGGAGGTTCGTGGAGGTCATGGCTGGATTCGCACCTTGCTGTGGTCGCCGAGAACGAGACGGTGGGCGCTGGGGACGCCGGGCGCGGTCTGGGTGGTCACCTCGGCGTGGCGGCCGATGAGGGAGGACTCGATCCGTCCGACGCCCCGGATGGCGGCGTCGCGCAGCACGATGGAGAACTCCAGCTCGCTGTCGCTGACGGTGCAGTTCTCGCCCACCGAGGTGAACGGGCCGATGTAGGAGTCGCTGACCTGGGTGCCGGCCCCGATGATGGCGGGCCCGACGATCCGGGACCGGGTCACCCGCGCGCCGGGCTCGACGACGACGCGTCCGACCGTCTCGCTCTCCGCGTCGACCTCGCCGTCGGTGCGGGACTCCAGCGACTCGAGGACCATGCGGTTGACCTCGAGCATGTCGACGACGTTGCCGGTGTCCTTCCAGTAGCCCTGGATGACCGTGGAGCGCACGGCGGCCCGGTCGTCGATCAGCCGCTGGATGGCGTGGGTGATCTCCAGCTCCCCCCGCCAGGACGGCTCGATGGCGCGGACGGCGTCGTGGATCCGGGAGGTGAAGAGGTAGACGCCGACCAGCGCGAGATCGCTCTGCGGCCGTTCCGGCTTCTCCTCCAGGGCCACCACCTGCCCCTCCGCGTCGAGCACGGCGACGCCGAAGGCGCGGGGGTCGGGCACCTTGGTGAGCAGGATCTGCGCGTCGGGGCGGCTGCCGCGGAAGTCCTCGACGATGTCGTCGATGCCGCCGACGATGAAGTTGTCGCCGAGGTACATCACGAAGTCGTCGTCGCCGAGGAAGTCGCGGGCGATCAGCACGGCGTGGGCCAGCCCCAGGGGCTTCTCCTGCGGGATGTACGTGACGCTCAGGCCGAACCGCGAGCCGTCGCCGACGGCGGCGCGGATCTCGTCGGCGGTGTCCCCGACGATGATTCCGACCTCGGTTATGCCGGCATCGGCGATGGACTCCAATCCGTAGAACAGCACGGGCTTGTTGGCCACCGGCACGAGCTGCTTCGCCGACGTGTGCGTGATCGGCCGCAGTCGTGTGCCGGCTCCACCTGACAGGACGAGAGCCTTCATCTGTCCCACACTAGCCGCGACTTCGCGCGTCAGGGAGCAGACCGCGGGATGCGGCGATCATTTCCCGCTTCCGCGTGACGCCCCGGGCCGGCGAACCCCGCCCCGGGGCCCTGACCGGCGGTGGAACGGCCGTCGGGCGGCCGTCGCGCCTGCCCCCGGATTTTTTCTGCCGCCGCCGTACAACCTTCCCGGCCGCTCGGTGGTCGATGGTCCTGTGCGGTGGTTTCCCGTACTCCGCCACCATCGAAGGTCGATGGCTCCGACACGTCCTGTTGACGATGTCAACGAGGAATAACAGTGGCGGATACCTGCACGGTCGTGTAGCGTTCTGCTCACGGCGCACCGCTTCGCCGGGGGGACGGGCCGGTGCGTCTCGGGGGGACCCGAGGGATCCCGGGGGGAATCCGGGGGGATGAGGGGATCAGGGGCCGACCGGTCCCGGCGTGACCTGGGGGGGGACACGCCGGGGCCCGGCTCGGAACGCCCGTACCGGCCTGGGGCCGTGAGGCGTTCGACCCCGGCCTTCGACGCGGTTCTCCTCTCCGCCACCTCGACAGCGTGGTCCGCTTCCACCGGCTCACCGCGTCCACCTCTCCGGAAGCGACCCGTGAGCTCGCGGCGGCCATGGCCCGCGCGTGCGCTGGTCACCGACGCGACGGCCGACTTCGCACGAAATTTCACGTTCTCCTCGCGGCCGTCCACGCACAGGCCACCCGGGCGCTCGTGACGCGGGGGCGTGCGGTACCGCGGCCGGACGATCTGCGCGGGGTGCCGGACGCCCGGACGCTCCGGTGTCGGCGTCCGTGGAGACCGGACTCCCGGCGGCCGGGGGCGCGTTCACCAGGGGGCGTTCCGGTCGAGGAGGGGTTCGGCCCAGGTGGTGAGCTGGAGGGCGGGGCGCGAGGCGGTGCGGGTGTCGCCGGCCGCCAGTTCCGCGGCGGCCCGGCCGCCGTGCGGGGCGGGCAGCAGCACCGCGCGGGTCCGTCCGCGCAGACCGACCCGGAGCAGGTAGCGCAGCCCTTCGATGTCCACCAGGCCGCACTCCCCCGCCGGCCAGTCGACCGGCTCGTCGACCTGGTCGACCTCCCATCCGGCGCGGCGGGCGGCGTCCATCCACGCCCCCAGCGTCTGGACGCGGTCGCGCGCCACCGACTCGCTGGGGCGGGTGATGATCTGGATCGGGTCGGGCCTGTGGTCCATCGACTCCCCCTGCTGCGCGGGCTCCTGGGGCGCGTCCCGCCGTCCGCGGACGCCGCCTTCCCCTGCTCCTTCCCCGCCGGGGGCCCGACCCCGCCACCGCGGCCTCCGGGGCGTGGGGTGCCGCGGCCCGGCGGGGTACTCCGGCCGGGCCGGGGGTCAGTCCTCGCGGCCCGGGGCCAGCGCCCCGTTGCCCAGCCCTTCGCCCGCGAGTTCGCCGATCCGCCGCGTGAGGTCGGCGATCTCCCGCGCGCACCGCTCGAACTCCCGCAGGGTGCGGAACGCCGCCCCGTAGCGCCGCTGTTCCTCGATGTCCATCTGCGGCACCCGCGCGCCCCGCCCGTCCGGACGGAACGTCCCGCTGAGCGAGGTGGAGCGCCGCACGTTGGCGGACGACCGCAGGAACCCGCGCAGGTAGTCGGTGTCGAGCTGGTCGCTGACCGATACGGGTTCCTCCCCGCCGTGGGCGACCAGGCCCGCCCGGGCCAGCTCGGCGACGCTCACGGTGGAGTTCTCCAGCGAGCCGGGTCCCCGGCCCTCCGCCAGTTCCGGCAGCAACCGCCCCAGCCGCGCCAGGCGTTCGTCGAGCTGCCGGCGCAGTTCCTCGTACTCGGCGGCGAAGTCCCGTGCCGTGTCCGCGACATGGCGTCCGGGGGTGAGGTCCACGGTGTCGTCGAGGAGGTCGATCAGCGCGACGTCCGCGACCTGCGCGGGCCCCGGTTCCAGCGGCCCGTCCGGGTCGTTGCCGGTGAGGTCGACCATCCGCACGGCGGTGGCGGCGTCCCCCGGGCCGGCCGGACGGCGCAGCTGCCACAGGTGGACGGGCTGGGCGTGCGAGGCCGCGGTGCCGGGGGCGAGGGCGGTGACCTGGGTGAGGATGCCGCGCCGGACCAGCTCGGCGCGGATGCGGCGGCCCGCCTTGCGGTAGGCGACCGAGGCCGGCATCACCATCAGCACCCGGCCGCCGGGGGCGGTGTGGGCGTAGGCGTGCTGGAGCCACGCGAGTTCGCTCTCCGCCCGCGACGGGGTTCCGAGTTCCCAGCGGCGGTCCAGGAGGAGTTGTTCGCGGCCCCAGTCGCTGTCGCCGACCGGCGGGTCGCAGACCACCAGGTCGGCCTTGAGGTCCGGCAGGCGGTCCTCGCGCAGCGAGTCGCCCACGACGATCTCGACCCCGGCGCGGCCGGTGAGGTCGGAGCGCAGCTGGGCGAAGCGGGCGCTGTCGGGGTCCACCTCCTGCCCGTGGCGCCGCGGTCCCCGCTCGGGGCCGACGCTCAGCAGGAGGGTCCCCGTGCCGCAGGCCGGGTCGAAGATCACCGCGTCCTCGGGCACCGTTCCGGCGACATGGCGCACGGCCCGCACCACCCGGGCGGTGGTGACCTGGTCGGAGGCGGCGCGGCGGACGGAGTCGGTGAACCGTTCGGCGAGGCCGGTGACCAGGTCGGCGGCGGATCCCCGCTCCAGGAGCCGCCCGACCAGCCGCACGGCCTCCTCGGGCAGGGGCGTGGCCGCGTCCGGGTCGTCGACGTGGGCGGCGGTGTCGGCCAGCGCGGTGATCATGTCGTCGCCGTAGGCGCCGCGCAGCGTCTGCCAGAGCCGCACCTCCTCGGAGACGTCCTGGCCCTTGCGCTGCTTGGCCAGCCATGCCTGGATCTCGGCCAGGTCGAAGAGCGGACTGGTGGGCCCGCCCCCGGCGGGTTCGGGGAAGTCGTCGTACCGCCGTCGCCAGTTGGAGACGGCGGCGCGGGTGACGCCGGCCAGACGGGCGATCTCCGAGCCGGTCACCAAAGCTCCCGCCGCCTGGTTCCCCGCGCTGTCAGTCATGCGGCACACCGTACACAGGGCTGGGGGATGTGTTCAACGACGCGGCTGTTGACATCGTTCACGGTGATTGCTCCGGCCGGGTGAAGTGCTCGGAAAGGCCGGTTCCCGACGTTTGGCCCCGGCGCATCCGGTGAGGCGCTCGCCCATGTCAACGGCGACATCCACCGCGCACCGGCCGACGTCCGTCCCGTCCTGCGAACCGCCCGACACGCGTGACGCGTACTTCGACAACGCCAAGTACCTGGCGATCCTCCTGGTGGCGGTCGGCCACATCTGGGAGCCGCTGCGGGAGGGCGACCGCGGGCTCCTGGCCCTCTACTTCTTCGTCTACGCCTTCCACATGCCGGCGTTCATCGTCGTCTCCGGCTACTTCTCCCGCTCCTTCGACGCCTCACCGGGCCGTGTCCAGCGGCTGGTGACCGGCTTCGTCGTCCCCTACGTCGTCTTCGAGACGGCGTACGCGCTCTTCACCCGCTGGTCCGACGACGACCCGCAGCGGCCGGTCACGCTGCTGGACCCGACCTATGTGACCTGGTTCCTGGCCGCGCTGTTCGTCTGGCGGCTGACCGCCCCGCTGTGGAGGGCGCTGCGGTGGCCGCTGCCGGTGGCGCTGGGGGTGGCCGCGCTGGCCGGCGTCTCGCCGTCGATCGGCGAGGACCTCGACCTGCAGCGGGTGCTGCAGTTCCTGCCGTGCTTCGTGCTGGGGCTGTGTCTGCGCCCGGAGCACTTCCGCCTGGTGCGGCGCCGGCTGGTGCGCGTGCTGTCCGTGCCGGTGGCGTCGGCGGGGCTGGTCCTGGCGTACTGGGCGGTGCCCCGGATCGACCAGGGCTGGCTCTACCGCAGCAGCGCGGCCCAGCAGTTGGGCATGGCCTGGTGGGCCGGCCCGGTGATGACGCTGCTGCTGTTCGGCGTCTCGCTGGCCCTGGTGGTGTGCTTCCTCGCCTGGGTTCCTGACCGCCGGACCTGGTTCACCGCCCTCGGCGCGGGCACCCTCTACGGCTACCTGCTGCACGGCTTCTTCATGAAGTTCCTCGCCCACACCGGCCTCTACGACCTGCTCCGGCCCCACGGCCGCCTCGGCCTGCTCGCGGTGACGCTCCTGGGCGCCGTGGTGGTGACCGCGCTCTGCACGGCGCCCGTGCGGCGGCTGTTCCGGCCGGTGGTGGAGCCGCGGGTGGAGTGGGTGTTCCGGAAGCAGGATGGCGGGGTGCCGCAGGGGCGGTGAACGGCCCCCGCCCCGGCCCTACAGTGCCGCACAGCGCCGCGCCGGGGCGGGGGTGGGGGTGGGGGCCGGGGCGGGGCGCGGGTGTCAGGCGGCGGGCGCCTCGGCGACGACCGCCCAGGTCCGGTGCGGGATGTGCAGCAGGTCGCCGGGGAAGCGGTCGCGCAGGACCGCCGTGAGCTCCTCGGAGAAGGCCCGGACCCCGTCCTCCGGGAGGCTGGCGCCCACACCGGCGCTGGCGCGGATCCGGCCCACCCAGTCCTGAGGGGTGTAGGGCACGTCGAGGTCGAAGGAGAACGTCCCGATGGAGCGGAAGCCGGCGGTCGCCAGGTCGGTCAGCCAGCGCGGGTACAGGCCGGTGCCGCCGGCCATGGACCAGGCCGGGTTGTGGGCCCGGATCAGGTCCTCCGTCGCGGCGACCACGTTGCCCGGCAGCGGCAGCCAGTCGAAGTGGGCGATGACCGCCCGGCCGCCGGGACGCAGCAGCCGCCGGACCTCGGCGGCGGCCCGGGGGGCGTCGAACCAGTGCCAGCACTGGCCGGCCGTGACGATGTCGAAGGAGGCGTCCGGCAGGCCGGTGTCCTCGGCGGTGCCGACCCGGTACTGAACGGTGACGCCCGCCTCGGCGTCCAGCCGGCGCGCCTGCTCGAGGAGGGCCGCCGCCGGGTCGACGCCGGTGACCCGGCCGCCGGCCAGGGCGAGGAGCCGGGCGAGGCTGCCGGTGCCGGTGCCGATGTCCAGGACGTCGCGGCCGTCCGCCTCGACGCCCTCGCGCTCCAGGCGGGTGATCAGCTCGGGCGGGAAGCCGGCGCGGTGGCGCCGGTAGTCCTGCGCGGTGAGTCCGAAGTCCGGGCTGCCGCGGTCGCTGCGTTCCATGACTGCTCCCTTGCTCCGCGAAGGTCCTTCGCACAAGATCGTCCGCCGATCCTCGCCCAGGACGGGCGCCGCGGGACAGGACGGCTCGTGGAGAGTTGGATCACAGAGCGGCTGCGGCCCCCGCGCCGGCCGTGGTGCGATGGCGGGCATGGACGCCACCACACTGCTGCGCGAGACGCTGAAGCTGACGGAGCGGGGCACCGGGCGGGTGATCCTCGGCATCGCCGGGGCGCCGGGGGCCGGGAAGTCGACCCTGGCCGAGTTCCTGGTCGCGGCGGCCGGGGAGCGCCTGGGCCCGGGGAGCACGGCGTACGTCCCGATGGACGGCTTCCACCTCTCCAACGCCCAGCTGGAGCGGCTGGGCCTGGCCGCCCGCAAGGGCTCGGAACCGAGCTTCGACGGCTGGGGGTACGCCGCGCTGCTGCGGAGGATCCGGGACCGGGACGACGAGCCGGTGTACGTCCCCGGCTACTCGCGCACCCTGCACGAGCCGGTCGCGGCACTCCACGTGGTGGAGCCGTCGGCCCGGCTGGTGGTCACCGAGGGGAACTACCTCGCCGTCCCCGAGGGGCCCTGGCCGCGGGCCCGGGCGTGCCTGGACGCGTTGTGGTTCCTGGACGCCCCGGAGGCGTTGCGGGAGGAGCGGCTGCGCGCCCGCCACACGGCCACCGGTTCGGCCCCGGAGGTCGCCCGTTCCCGCGTGACGGACAACGACCGGCCGAACGGGAGGATGGTGGAGGCCACCCGGAACGCCTGCGACCGGGTGATCACGCTGGGGCGCCCGCCGGCCCCTCCGGAATGACGCCGCCTCGCGCGGCGGCGAGGGTGGCGCGGGACGGCCCGCGGGAGGTCCTGTTCCCGCCGGCCGCCCCACGCGGGGCCCGCGGTCAGCGGACGTCCCGCCACCGCGGGTCGGTGGCGATGTCCCGGAGCTCCTCGACGGTGAGGGCCGGGGTCTCACGTGTCGCGTCCGTGTGCTGGGCGCCGGAGTTGAAGGCGCTGATCACCACCCGCCTGCCGTCGGGCCGGATGGTGTCGACGGTCCACTTGACCACGCCCTCCCCGCCCTTCTCGCCGGGTCCCCGGCGCTCGACGACCTTGGTGCCGTCGGGGAGGGTCTCGGCGTCGGCGCCGAAGAGCTGGTCCTCGACGTCCGACATGTCGGCCTGCACGTTGATCTGGACCAGGCTCGCGCCCTGGCCGTCGTCGAGCACCAGGAAGGCGTACTGGGTGTCCTGGCCGCCCTGGTCGACGACCTCGACGTCGTCGGGGAGGAGGGAGACGAGGGTCCTGCGGATCGCCTTGCCGGACGGGTCGGCCGGCGGGGTGTCCGTGCCCTCCGGCGGGGCCTGCTTCTCCGGCGCGGGACCGACCTCGGCGAGGGCGCGCCAGGCGGGGGCGGTGGCCACCGTCCGCAACTGCGCCATGCTCAGCGGCGGTCGGTCCCTGGTGACGGGCGCGTCCTTCTGCGCCTCGGCGTTCCACTCGCTGACCGAGACGTGATGCCCCTGGGGCGTGACCAGGTCCGCCGCCCACCACTTCGTGTCCGCCCGGCCGTCCGGGTACTCGTACCCCTGGAAGAGCATGAGCCGGGATCCGTCGGCGAGCTTCTCGGTGCGGCAGGCGTCGTGGCGGACCAGGGCCTTGTCGGGGCAGGTGGTCGTCTCGCGGGCCTGGTTGCTGCCGGGTTCGACGCGGTTGAGGCTGAGGCTGATCGCGCCGCCCCCCTCACCGTCGTCGTACACGAGTCCGGCGTAGGGCGGCAGGGGGTGCCGCTCGCTGCCGGCGCCCTCCTCCCCACTGGTCGTTCCCTCCGGGAGCAGGTCCTTGAGGGTGCGGATCATCTCCTCGGCGGTGATGCCCGCGTCGACGGTCCCGGCCGCCGGGGAGGAACCGGCCGGAGAGGAACCGGAGGAGGAGCCGGCCGGGGAGGAGCCGGCCGGGGACGTGCTGGTCGACGCGGCGGTCACGGACCGCGGGTCGTCCGCTCCCCCGGCGCCGGGGAGGAGCAGCGCGCCGCTCACACCGGCGCAGGCCACGGCGGCCGCCCCGGCCAGGACGGCGGCCCGGCGCCGGGCCAGGAGCCTGCGGCCGCGGGCCGCCCCGGCGGCGGCGAGGTCCCGGCCGGGCCCGAAGCCCGCCCCGGCGTCCTGCAGGGCGCGGGCGAACCGGTCCTCGAAGAGGTCGTCGTGCTGTTCCTTGGAGTCGTCAGCGGGCATGGCGGATCACCGTCTCCGTGCTGGTGGTGGGATGGGCGGGTCGTACGGTGGGTCAGACGGCCGCGTACTCGTGCAGTTCCTCGCCGAGCAGGGTCCGCAGCCGGCCGAGGGCGCGGACGCAGCGGGTGCGCACGGCGGCCGAGCTGGTGTTCATCACGTCGGCGGTCTCCTGGATGCTCCGGTCCTCCCAGTAGCGCAGGACGATCACGCAGCGGTCCTTGGCCGGGAGCCGGGCCAGCGCGTCGACCAGGGTCAGCCGGGTGTCGGAATCCACGCCGCGAGGCGCGGCGAGGTCCGGGAGCGTGTCGGTGGGCCGTTCGCCGCTCCTGCGCAGCCGCCGGTGGGTCAGGAAGGTGCGGTGCAGGACCGTCTGCGCGTAGGCCGCCGGGTTGTCGGCGCGTGCGACGCGGCTCCAGCGGACGTAGAGGCGGCCCAGCGCCTCCTGGACCAGGTCCTCGGCGAGGTGGGTGTCACCCCCGGTCAGGAGGCAGGCGGAGCGGTGGAGATGGCTCGCCCTCGCCGTGACGAACTCGGTGTACTCCTCCGTCGCCCGACTGTTCCTCATCCGCGCCCCCGCCCTCTCCCGAACCTGTCTCACCTCCTTGACGCGGCACCGGCCCGGAAATGTTTCACCCCCGCGGGAGAGGTCCCGGTGACCGGGGCCGGTATCGTCGCGGCCCATGACCGGGTACCGCTACCGCTTCGTCGGGCCGGAGGAACTGCGGGCAGGTGTCCGCCCGGAACGGCGGGGCCGGGTGGTCCGGGGGCCCGGCGATCTTCGGGAGCCGGACCTCGGGGAGGTCTTCACCTACGTGGTGGACCTCCAGGGGCTGCTGCGGCTCGCGCCGCGGCGGAGCGAGCACGTGGTGTGCGCGGGAGGGGAACCGGTGCTGGCGGCCGGGGAGATCCGCTTCCGCGCGGGCGGCGCGGAGAGCGCGGGTGGCGCGGAGAGCGCGGGTGGCGCGGAGAGCGCGGGTGGCGCGGAGAGCGCGGGCGGCCGGAGCGGCGGGGACGGCCGGAGCGGCGGGGACGGCCGGAGCGGCATGGGCAGCCGAGATGGTCGGGCGGTGGCGGGGGTCAGCAATCTGTCGACCGGGTACTGCCCGGACGTGACGTCCTGGGATGCTGTGGCCGCCGCGCTGGACGGGGCGGGGATCGGGCGGCCGGAGGAGTTCACCGACCCGGTGGTGTTCCGGTGGTGTCCGTCCTGCCGGCAGGTCCAGGTCGTGCGGGAGGCGTACTTCGTGTGCGTCTTCTGCGACGGGGACCTGCCGGAGGAGTGGAACGCCGACCGGGCGGCGGAGAGTCAGTAGAGCTTGGCGACGGACGTGCGCGCGGTGTCGCGGAAGGCGGCGACGGGCGCGTCGGCGAACCGGCCCATCCGCCCCCACTGGACCACGGTCACCGTGCGGTCGTCGCGGCCGACGGAGAACAGGTGGATGTCCTGGGTGTACTCGGTGTTGACCTCGACCGCGTACAGCCGGGCGCCCTCCTCGACCTTGACCCGCCCGAGGCGCGTCAGCTCGGCATCGGTGTCGGGGTACTCGGCCTCGGTGCGTCCGGCGCACTCCTCGACGGCCCGCCGGAGCAGATCCGCCAGCGCCCTGGCGGAGGCGCGGTCCTTCTCGACGACCGTCACCTGGCGGGCGCCGGTGTCCAGTTCGGTCCAGAACTCCCGGTACCGGGAGGTCGCCCCGGGCAGCGCCTGCCCGAAGCAGAACGGCACCGGGTCGGGCACTCCCGCCGTGACCTCGCCGCCGTACCAGTCGGACGAGGGGTGCGGCGGCAGGTCGGCGGGGGCGAGGAACCGCGGCGTCGAGGCCGTGGACGCGGCGGTGGCGGTGGTGGCGGGAAGGATCAGGGCGAGCGCCGTGGCGGCGATCACGGCGGTGGTGGTGCGGCGCATGCGGGTGCCTTCTCTCTGCGAGCAGCGGCGTGCGGGTCCCGCGCCCGGGCGGCCGTGTCCCGTGGTGCCGACCGGCGGACGACGTCCCCCTTCTTCCCGGTAGGACACGCGTGCGCGGGCCATGGTTGCGCCCGGACTTGTCACCCTTTCAGGTGATCGCCGCCCGGGGTCCCGAGTACCGCCCGCAGCCACCACGCGGTCGCCGGCGGCTCGCCCTCCGCGATCGCGAGCCCGGGGTTCCCGGGCCACAGCCGCCCCCAGGCCGCGGCGCGGTTGAGGGCCGCCAGCCGCAGCGCGAGGGTCAGTCCGCGCCGCAGGTCGCGCGGGGTGCGGCCGGGGCCGGTCCAGGCCTCCAGGTAGGCGTCGCGCAGCCTCGGCAGCTCCTCGTGGCCGTGGGCGCGCCCGAAGGCGCGGAAGGTGACCAGGAGACTGCAGAACGGGTGGGTGACGGAGGAGTCGCCCCAGTCGAAGAAGGTGTAGCGGCCCAGCTCGGGACGCAGGATCTGCCCGCCGTGGAGGTCGGAGTGGTCGAGGGAGTCCCCCACGCCGAGCGCGGCCAGTTCGGCGGCGGCGCGGGCGATCTCCGGGCGGGCGGCCTCCAGGCGGGCGACGTCGGCGGAGGGCAGGTGGACCGCGTTCTCCGCGAGGAGCCGGTCGAGGAGTGCGGGCAGGTCGGCGGTCCGCGCTCCGGGCACCCCGAGCGCGGTCAGCCGGTCGGTGCGGTCGAGGAGCGCCTGCTGGATCTCGGCGTAACGGGGCAGGAGTTCCTCCCAGGCGCGCGCCGCCTCCCGCGGCGTGGTCCCGGTCAGGGTGTCGCGCAGGACGGGTCCGCCGTCGGGGAGCAGCGACCACCCGCGGGCCGCGTCGACGGCGAGCGGCCGCAGGACGTGCTCCGGCGCCAGGCGGCCCAGCGCCTCGCCGAGGCCCGCCTCGAAGGCGCTCGCCGGCGGGTTGGCCTTGAACCAGACGTGCGCGCCGTCGTCGAGGGGGATCCGGACCAGGACGGACCAGGGGCGCAGCCGCACCGCGGGCCTGCCGCCGGGCCGCAGGCCGTGCGCCGTGAGGCCGCGGGTGGTGAACTCCTCGACGGCGGTCCGCCAGGCGGCGTCACCCCAGGGGGTGACGGCGTCGGGCCAGTCGCCCCGGTCGATGGTCGCGTCGCTTGTCGTCGTCCGCCGCATCGGGCCATTCCAGCAGGGTGATCACGCGTACCACCAGCGAATTCGCGCGCCCTGCGGCGGCACCGGGTGCGGGCGGGCCGATCGGCCCGCCCGGGCGCGGGGCCGTTCGTGCGGAGTGTTGGTCCGGGAATGCGAGGGATGTCTGAGCCTACTCTGCAGCGTTCGTATCGGCTGATCATCGGACGCCGCGGGGCGGCAGCCCCGCAGGCAGGCGGTCCGGGGCAGGAGCGTGGTGCATGAGGTGCGAGGTTCGGACGATCACCCGCGAGGAGCATCTGGACTTCGTCCGGGAGCGGCCCTCGGTGAGCCATCTGCAGGTGCCGGCCTGGGGCGACGTCAAGGAGGACTGGCGGCCGCACTCGCTGGGCTGGTTCGGCCCGGACGGGCGGATGGCGGGGGCGGGGCTGGCGCTGCTGAGGCCGGTGCCGGGGATCGGGCGTTCCCTGGCGTACCTGCCGGAGGGCCCGGTCGTGGACTGGGACGACGACGACCTGGCCGAGGGCCGGCTCCGGCCGATGCTGGACCACCTGAAGGGGCTGGGCGCGTTCACCGTCCGGATGGGCCCGCCGGTGGTCTCGCGGCGGTGGAGCGCGGAACGGGTCAAGGAGGCGATCCAGGACCCGGCGGCGCACCGCCTGGCGGACGCGGAGCCGAGCACGCGGGACGAGCGGGCCGAGGCGGTCGCCGAGCGGCTGCGGCAGGCCGGCTGGCGACCGGCGGGCGAGGGCGGCTCGGGCGGCTTCGCCCTCGGCCAGCCCCGCCAGGTGTTCCAGCTGCCGCTGGCCGGTCGGTCGTTGGAGCAGGTGCGGAACGGGCTGAACCAGCAGTGGCGGCGCAACGTCAAGAAGGCGGAGAAGGCCGGGGTCAAGGTCGTCGAGGGTGACGGCGAGGACCTGGGCACCTTCCACCAGCTCTACCTCGAGACGGCGGAGCGCGACGGTTTCACGCCGCGGCCCCTGGAGTACTTCCGCCGGATGTGGGAGGCGCTGCGCGCGGAGGACCCGGACCGCATGCGGCTCTACCTGGCCTCGCACGACGGCGAGACGCTGGCGGCCGCCACCATGCTGACGGTGGGCGAGCACGTCTGGTACTCCTACGGCGCCTCCACCGCGCGCCGCCGCGAGGTGCAGCCCAGCAACGCCCTGCAGTGGCGCATGATCTCCGACGCCCACGAACGCGGGGCGGCCGTCTACGACCTGCGCGGGATCACCGACACCCTGCGGGAGGACGACCCGCTGCTCGGCCTGCTCCGGTTCAAGGTGGGCACCGGCGGTGAGGCGGTGGAGTACCTGGGCGAGTGGGAGTTCCCGATCAGCAGGCCGCTCCACAAGGCATTCGAGGTGTATCTGGCGACGCGGCGCCGGGAGGGCTGAACGACGGGTGGACGACCGGGGCTCCGAGAGCCCCCGAACCCCTCGCCCATGGTCAACATGATGTGACAAGTGGGCGATTGCCGGAAATCACTGATCAACCTCTCCTCACGATTCGGTCACCTCCAGGCAAGTCGCGACACACAACATCCCTATAGTGTCCGGGAGTTACCGCCCTGCTGCGCTCCGGCCTGCCGAGGAGTACGACGATGACCCTGTCCCGAGTTCGCTCGGTCGCGTTCGTCTGCGCGCTGACGAGCGGAGCGCTCGCCGGCGCCACGGCGTTCGTCGCACCGGCGGACAGCTCGGAGGCGCTGCTGTGGAGCGTCGGCGGCGGTGGCGCCCTGGTGACGCTCACCGCCGGGCTGGCCGCCTGGTTCCGCACCCGTGAGCTGCGCGCGGTCGAGCGGTACGCCGAACTCGAGGCGGACGCCGTGCGGTTCGCCGACACCACGCTCCCGGCGGCGCTCGCCCGGGTGGCCGAGGGCGCCACCGCGGAGCGGGTACTGGCCGAGTTCACGGCCACCGGCGGGCAGGCCGGACAGGCGCCCGTCCGGCCCGAGCACCTGCGGGCGCTGCAGGGGGCGGTCCGCGCCCTGAGCCGCAGCGAGGCCCGCCGTGCCGCCGCCCTGGCCGCCTGCGCCAACGCGGCCGGGCGGATGCAGGCCATCTCCACCTCCACCCTCGCCGAGCTGCGCGAGATGGAGGAGCGCCACCACGACGGCGACGTCCTGGCCGACCTGCTGCACGTCGACCACCGCACCGCGCAGGCCGGCCGGCTGGCCGACTCCATCGCGGTGCTCAGCGGCGCCCGCTCGGGCCGCCGCTGGGCGCGGCCGATCGCGGTGGAGTCGGTGCTGCGCGGCGCCATGGGCCGGATCGCCGGCTACCGGCGGGTGCGGCTGCGGGCCGTGCCGCCGACCCTCGCGGTGGCCGGCCACGCGGCCGAGGGCGTGATGCACGTCCTGGCCGAACTCCTCGACAACGCCTGCAACTTCAGCCCGCCCAGCACCGAGGTGCACACCTACGTCAGCGAGGTGCCGGCCGGTCTGCTCATCACCGTCGAGGACAGCGGGCTGACCATGAGCGAGTCGGCGCTGCGCCGGGCGGAGCAGGCGGTCTCCGGGCGGACGCCGGACCTCTCGTCGCTCACCGGCACGCGCCTCGGCCTGGCGGTGGTCGGCCACCTGGCGCGCAAGCACGACCTCAAGGTGTCCTTCCGCCCCTCCGCCACGGAGGGCACGGCCGCCCTGGTGCTGATTCCCCGTCACCTGGTCTCCCGCACCGAGGAGTCCGCCCCGGCCGCGGCGAACGCCGAGGCGGCCACGGCGGCGGCCGGCCGGAGCACCGACGCCGCGGGCCGGCCGCCCCTCGCGCGCCGCGCCGCGGGTGGCGCGATCCCCAGCCAGCGCACCCCGGCGGCCTCCCGGGCCGGTGCCGACCCGCTCCCCCGCCGCGTGACGGCCGCCTCCTCACCGGCCGCCTCCGCACCGGCCGGGGGCGGCGGAGCCGCGGGCTCGACGCTGCCCCGGCGCCGTCGCGGCCAGACCTTCGCCGCGGCCCACCCCGAGGGCCTGCCGGGCTCGCACGGTTCCGCGGGCGACGGCGACGGCGGCGGCCGGCCGGCCGCCCTCCCCCGACCGGCCGCGCACGGTGCGCGGTTCCACGCCTTCCGGACGGCCGTGACCGGCCGGGCCGGCACCGCGGACGCAGCCCCCCGCGCGTCCGACTCGGCGACCGCCGAGGAGAAGAAGCCCCGTGAAGACCCCGCAGGCGCCGACACCCGAGGAACCGACTGATGACCCACGACCACAGCCGCATCGCCGAGCTCACCTGGCTCCTGGAAGGACTGCTGGAACGCACCCCCGGAGCACGCCACGCCCTGGTGCTCTCCCGGGACGGCCTGAAGCTGTGCCACTCCCCCGAGCTGACCGTCGACCAGGCCGACCAGCTGGCCGCCATCTCCGCGGGCATCCAGTCGCTCGCCCAGGGCGCCTCGGCCGAGTTCGGCAGCGGTGACGGTGGTGTGCGGCAGTCGATGACCGAGTTCCACGGCGGGCTGCTGTTCATCGTCGAGGCCGGGGCGGGCGCCCACATCGCGGTCGTCGCCGAGGAGACCGCGGACCCGGGGCTGGTCGGGCACACCATGCAGGAGCTGATCGAGCAGCTCGGCGAGCACCTGAGCTCGCCGCCCCGGGAGGACTCCGAGACGGCCGTCCAGGCCGCCACGTCGTGAGCCGTCCGGGGCACGACGACCGGCCGGACCGGCTGTACACCCTCACCTCGGGGCGCAGCCGGCCCTCCCGGGAGGACCTGGACCTGGTGACGCTGATCGTCGCCGAGAGCGGACCGGCGGCCGGCCTGTCCTCGGAGCTCTCGGAGATCCTGCGTCTGTGCGTCCACCCCACCTCGGTGGTCGAGATCTCCGCCGAGCTCGGCCTGCCCGTGTCCATCACGAAGATCCTCGTCTCGGACCTTCTGGACGCGGGCCGGGTCACCGCCCGTCACCCGCGGTACACCGCCTCCGGCCGCCCGGAGCTGGACCCCGCCACACTGGAGAAGGTGCTCGTTGGACTCCGCGCTCTCTGAACCCCGGCCCGTGCCCGACGAGCCGCGCGCTCCGCTCGGCGACCGGGCCAGCAACGGCCTGAAGATCGTGGTCGTCGGCGGCTTCGGCGTCGGCAAGACGACCATGGTCCGTTCGGTCAGCGAGATCCGTCCCCTCAACACCGAGGAGACGATGACGCGGGCCGGCGTCCCCACCGACGACACGCGCCATGTACCGGACAAGACCGGAACGACGGTCGCCTTCGACTTCGGGCGGATCACGCTCGACGAGGAGACCGTGCTCTACCTGTTCGGCGCCCCCGGCCAGGAACGGTTCTGGTTCCTGTGGGACCGCCTGTTCGCCGGGACCATCGGCGCGGTGGTGCTGGTCGACGACCGCCGTCTCGACGAGTCGTGGTACGCGATCGACCGGCTGGAGCACCACGGCACGCCGTTCGTGGTGGCCCGCAACGACTTCGGCGGCCCTCCGCACAGCCTGGAGGAGGTCCGGGACGCCCTGGACCTGGACCCGGGCATCCCCCTGGTCGACTGCGACGCCCGGTCCCGGGAGTCCAGCAAGCAGGTCCTGCTGACGCTGGCCGAGCATCTGCAGACCCTTCATGGGGCCCGCGCGACGGCCCCCGCCCTGTGAGGACCGGATGAACACCCCTGCCCCAACCTCAGCGCACGGCGGCGTCTGCCCCGTGGACCTGCTGGCGGACGAGCGTTTCCACACCGCGCCGCACGCCCAGTACCGGGACCTGAGGGCCCGGTTCGGCCCGGTGGTGCCGGTGGAGTTCGCCGGTTTCCCGGCGTGGCTGGTCATCGGTTACCGGGAGCTGCACCAGGTCACCAGCGATCCGGAGCTCTTCCCCCGGGACGCCGGCCTCTGGAACCAGTGGCCGAACGTGCCGGCGGACTGGCCGCTGCGGCCCATGCTGGGCGAGCGGGTGCCCTGCGTGTACTTCACGGTGGGCGAGGAGCACCGTCGTCACACCCGGCTGGTGAACGCGGTGCTCGAGCAGACCGACACCTTCGAACTCCGCCGCGAGGTCGAGGAGTTGGCGGACCGGCTGATCGACGCCTTCTGCGGGCGCGGGCAGGCGGACCTGGTCGAGGAGTTCGCCGTGGCGCTGCCCACCCTGACGCTGGCGCGGCTGTGCGGCTTCTCGGACGAGGACGGCCCGCGCATCGCGCGGATCATCCAGCGGCTCTCCGACGCCGGTCCGGACGCCCAGAAGGCGAACGACGAGTACGGCGAGTGCATGCGGGAGCTGCTGCGCTCCAAGCGGGAGCTGCCCGGACCGGACGTCGCCTCCCGGATGCTCGCCCACGACAGCGGCGCGGACGCGCCGTTCACCGAGGAGGAGATGGTCTGGGACCTGCGAGCCGTGGTGGCCGCCGGTTACCTCCAGACGACGGACTGGATCGGCAACTCGATCCGGCTGATGCTCACCGACGTGCGGTTCGCGACGGCGCTGGGCGGGGCCCGGCACAGCATCGCCCAGGCCATGAACGAGGTGCTCTGGGAGGACACCCCCTCGCAGATGCTGCCCAACCGGTGGGCCGCCCGCGACACCACGCTGGGCGGACGCGTGCTGCGGGAGGGCGACCTGATCCTGCTCGGGTACGGCGGCGCCAACCTGGACCCGCACGTGCGCCAGGACCTGTCGGCCGACCGGAACGTGGTGGCGTCCGGCAACAGCGCCCATCTCTCCTTCAGCCACGGCGAGTACCGCTGCCCCTTCCCCGCCCAGGAGATCGCCGAGATCATCGCCCGGACGGGCATCGAGGTGCTCCTCGACCGGCTTCCCGACCTGGAACTGACGGTCCCCGCCGAGTCCCTGGAGCGCCGGCCCTCGCCGTTCATGCGGGGCTTCACGTCGCTGCCCGTGCGTTTCACCGCCGTCCGGACCGTTGGAGACCATCGATGAAGTGCCCGTACACCGGCGCCACGACGACCGTCGACCCCATCGTCATCGACCCGATGGTGCGGGACCTGGCAGGCGAGACCGCCCGGCTGGTCGCGGCCGGTCCGGTCGTGCCGATCGATCTGCTGGGCGTGCCCGCCTGGTCGGTGACCCGGCACGCCGTGGCGCGTGAGCTGCTGCTCGACCCCCGCCTCGTCAAGGACCTGAACGCGTGGCGGTTGTGGCGGGAGGGCGTCGTCACCCGGGAGTGGCCGTTGATCACCATGATCGACGCGGGCCGCTCGATGTTCACCGTGGACGGCGCCGACCACCGGCGGCTGCGCAGCAAGACCGCGCAGGCGCTGACGCCCAGACGCATCGAGGCGCTGCGCGACGACATCGCCGCCTTCACCCGCACGCTCCTGGACGCGATGGAGGAGGCGGGCCGTGACGGCGCGCCGGTGGACATGAAGGCGGTCTTCGCCCAGCCGCTGCCGATGCAGGTGGTGTGCCTGCTGCTGGACGTGCCGGAGGAGAGCCAGCCGTGGCTCGCCGACGGCTACAAGCGGTTCTTCTCGATGCTCACCCCGCACGAGGAGCGGCTGGAGATCCTGGAGACCTTCGACCGGTGGTACATCGACCTCATCCGGGAGCGGAAGGCGAACCCGGGCGACGACCTGCTCAGTGCGCTGATCCACAGCGAGGAGGGCGGTGAGCCGCTCGGCGAGGACGAGGTGCTCGGCAACCTGAAGGCCCTGGTGGCCGCGGGGCACGAGACCACCATCGACCTGATCACCAGCGCGGCCCGCGCCCTCCTGAACCACCCGGACCAGCTCGAACTGGTGCTGTCCGGCAAGGTCTCCTGGGAGGCGGTGATCGAGGAGACGCTGCGCTGGGACCCGGCCAACACCCACCTGCTGATGCGCTTCCCGACGGAGGACCTGACCGTCGGCGACACGGTGATCCCCCGGGGCGACGGGGTGGTCATGTCCTACCGGGCCATCAACCGGGACCCCGAGCAGCACGGCGCGGACGCGGACAGCTTCGACGTCACCCGCGAGCTGCCGATCCGTCACATGGCCTTCGGTCACGGCCCGCACATCTGCCCGGGCGCCGCCCTCTCCCGTCTGGAGGCGGCCATCGCCCTGCCCGCGCTGTTCGAGCGCTTCCCGCGGATGCGGATGGCCGTGGCGGACGAGGAGATCCAGAACCTGCCGGTGATGACGCAGAACGACCTCACCGCGTTCCCGGTGTTCCTCGGCTGACGCCCGGCCCGCCCGTCCCCGGAGCCCCGGCCCCCGGCGTCCGCGCCGCCGGCCGGGGCTCCGGCGCGTCCGGGCCCGGCGGCTTCCCGGACTCCCCGGGCGCCGCGACTCCCCTGGTGCCGGAGCTCCGGGCGCCGCGCTGGGGCGTGGGCCGGGGCGTGCGCCGGGGCGTGGGCGTCCCCGCCCGCCCGGGTCACCCGCGGTTCGCGGCCAGGCGTCCGAAGCGGTGGGCGACGGTGCGCCAGACCTCCGCGGCGGCCGGCTCGTCGCGCCGGGCGCGCTCCAGCAGCTCTCCGTGGTCGAAGCCGTTGCGGGCCAGCCGGTCGGGGTTCCAGTGGGCGATCCGCTCGGCGGCGACCTCGGGGTGGAACTGGACGCCCCAGGCGGTGGACCCGACCCGGAACGCCTGGTGGGGGCAGGTCGTGGAGCGGGCCAGCCAGGCGGCGTCGGGCGGCAGCACGGTGATGGCGTCCACGTGGTGCTCGATGGCGGTGACCTGTTCGGGCAGGCCGTGGAAGAGCGGGTCGTCCACGACGGCGGGCAGCAGGGTGAGCGGTGTGCTGCCCGCCTCCGGGGTGCCGTGCTCGGCGCGCACCTCCCCGCCCGCCACCTGGGCCAGGAGCTGGCCGCCCAGGCAGATGCCGAAGTAGGGCAGGCCGCTGCCCAGCGCCTCGCGGGCGAGGGCGCGCGCGGCGGGGAGCCAGGGGGCGCGTGCGTCGTCGTCGGGCATGAGCGGGCCGCCGAGTATCACCAGCGCGGCGTACCGGCCGGCCAGGCCGTCGGGCAGCGGGGCGCCGGTGTGGGCCTCCACCACCTCGCAGTCGAGGCCGGTCTCCCCCAGCCAGTCCTGCCAGCGGCCGGGGCCGCCACCGGGGAAGTTCTGGACGACGAGAGCGGTCGGACGGGGCATGGCGGGTCCTTTCGGCAGGAGGGGGCGGTGCGCCGGCTTCGGCGTCCATGATCCCCGGCCGTGACGGAGGTCCCGTCGGCGGCGTGCTGCGCGTGGGCCCGGGCCGGCCGAGGAGGGGACGGCGAGGACCGGTTCGGTGACGGCTGGCGCGGACGGTCACGGGTGGTCGCGCACGGTCGCGCACGGTCGCGCACGGGAACCGAGGGGGCGGCACGCTTCTTCCCCCCGCGCGGCGGCGGCTGCCAGGATGGCGGAGCCATCGGCGCGGGGTGGCGACCCGAAGGGGGAACGCACCATGTCCGAAACCGTTGCGGAGGAGCGGCGGCGGGAACGGCTCGTCGCGGCGCTGCGCGACGCCGGGGTCCGGTGGGGCGAGGTGACCGACTGCCGGATGCTCGGCGGCGGCACGTTCAGCTCCGTGTTCCGCGTCAGGACGGCGGACGGCGCCGGGCTGGTGGTGAAGCTGGCGCCGGCTCCCGACCGGCCCGTGCTGCGCCACGAACGCGGCATCCTCGCCACCGAGGCCTGGTACCTGCGGACGGCCCGTGAGCGCACGTCCGTCCCCGTGCCCACGGTGCTGGCGGTGAGCCCGCCGGGCGGCTCGGGCCTCGGGGACCATCTGGTGACGGCCGAATGCCCCGGCACTCCCTGGGAGGAGCTGCGGAACCAGGTCGACGCCGCCGGGCGGACGCGGCTGCGCCGGGAACTGGGCCGTCACACGGCCGCGTTGCACTCCGTCACCGGCTCGGACGGGTTCGGGCTTCCGGCGCTCCCGTTCGGCCCGCTGCGGCCGGTCTGGCGTGACGCCTTCCTGGAGATGGTGGACGCCGTGCTCGACGACGCCGGCCGGTTCGCGGTCTCCCTGCCCCGGCCCGCGGACGAGATCCGGAAGATCCTCGGCACGCGGAGCGACGTGCTCGACGAGGTGACGACGCCCAGGCTGGTCCACTGGGACCTGTGGGACGGCAACATCCTCGCCGAGCGCGGACCGCACGGGCCGCGCGTCACCGCGTTGATCGACGCGGAGCGCGCCTTCTGGGGCGACCCCGTCGCCGAGTTCGTGTCGCTGGGCCTCCTCCACGACATCACCCGGGACGAGGCCTTCCTGGGCGGCTACCGCGCCGCCGGCGGTCCCGTGGCGTTCGACGCCGCGGCCCGGGAACGCCTGGCGCTCTACCGCGCCTACCTGTACCTGGTCATGTGGGTGGAGGCCCGGCCCCGGAACTTCGACGCCGGGCATCTCGCCTGGCTGGAGCGGGACGTCCTCACGCCCCTGGGCCGGATGCTCGGCTCCTGGTCCTGGGGCGAGGACGCGCCGGAGCACCACTGGTCTAGGGGATGAGCACCAGGCGGATGGGGTTGCCCTGCTTCGCCTCCAGACGCTCCACCGCCCGCGCCGCCTCGGCGAGCGGCAGCGTGCCGCTGACCGACCGGGAGAACTCCAGGCGTCCCAGTTCGCTCAGCCGGACCAGGTCCGCCACGTGGCGCGGCTCGGAACCGTAGTGGCCCAGGATCTGCTTGCGCGCGTACTGGAACCGGCCGTCGTTCTCCACGGTGAGCGCGCCGCCGCTGATGCCGACCAGCACCAGCCGGCCGCCCGCGCCGAGGGCCTTGAGTGCCTGGACGCGCACCGGGGCGACGCCCGCGAAGTCGATGGCGGCGTCCAGTCCGAGCCCCTTGGTGGCGGCGGCGATCCTCGCGTCGAAGTCCGGGTCCCCCGGGTCCAGCGCGAGGTCGGCGCCGAACTCCAGGGCCCGTTCGCGGGCCGCCTCCACCGGGTCGACGGCGACGATCGGCGCCGCGCCCATGAACCGCAGCAGCTGCACCCCGTGCACACCGAGTCCGCCGACGCCCCAGACGCCCACGGACTCGCCGGCCTTGATGCGCCCGGTCCACTCGATGGCGCCCCAGGGGGTGGAGACCGCGTCGGGGATGATCGCGGCCTGTTCGTCGGGCAGCGTCGCGGGGATCGGCAGCAGTACCTCGGCGGGGGCGACGACGTACTCCGCCCAGCCGCCGTCGTAGTCGACGCCCATCGTCCACACCACGTCACCGACGTGCTTGCCCGCGCCGACGATGACGCGGGTGCCGGGCTCGACGCCGACGACGCCCGCGCCGAGTTCGTCGACCTCGCCGGCCACCTCGTGCCCGAGGGTGACCTCGTCGCCCTGGAGCAGCATGGGGCGCAGCAGGCCCTCGATCAGGTGGACGTCGGACAGGCACACGCCTGCCGCGCGCACCCGCACGCGCACCTCGCCGGGTCCCGGGTCGGGGACCGGGACCTCCTTGACGGCGAAGGTCCTGGTGGCGAAGTTCATCCGGCCCGCCAGCATGGTGCGGCTCATGACGTGCGTTCCTTCCCGTTCCCGGCCGTGGGGCGCGTGGGGCCGGAGCCTCGGGGACCTCGGCGGCACGGCCTGTTCGACGGCCTCGTCGACGTGCTCATGGAACCATGTGCCCGGCGGGGCGACCCGCATCGCCGCTCCGTCGCGCGGGCCGCCGGCCCGGACCGTCCTGGTGCTCCGCGGGACGCGGGCGGTGTTCAGTCCCGGACGCAGTGCAGGTAGAGGTGCGGCTCGGGCTCGCCGTCGGGGTGGGCCGGGGTGAAGAGCACGGACCGCTCCTCGACGATCCGCAGGCCCGTCCGCCGGGCCAGTTCCGCGAAGCCGTCGGCCGCGAAGCTGCTCACCCGCACCGGGTGGCCCATGAAGGCGTGCGGCACGTCGTCCACGTCCACCGGCACGGTCGCCAGCACGGCCGCGCCGCCGGGCCGGACGGCGCGGGCCAGGCGGCCCACCAGCTCCTCCTGCTCCTCGCGGGTCATCTGCAGCAGCGAGAAGTACACCGTCACGGCGTCGAACGACCCGTCGTCGAGCCGCAGTTCACGGACGTCGGCGAGCGTGAAGCGGGCGCCGGGGACCTGCCGGGAGGCGAGTTCGACCATCACCGGTGAGACGTCGACCCCCAGGACGTCGTGTCCGGCGGCGGCGAGCACCTCGGCGGTGGGCCGGCCCGTGCCGCTGCCGACGTCGAGGACGCTGCTGCCCGGGGCGAGCCGCCCCAGCAGCCACTCCAGGGAGGCGTGGTGCGCCTCGGAGCCGGCGAAGGCCTTCTCGTACTCGGCGCCCAGGGCGTCGAAGAGGGCCTCGGGGCGGGGGCGGGCGGTGCCGCCGTCGGCTTGGGTCATGGCGGCATCGTTCCACCGGGCGGGAGGGAGGACAATGGGGCCGTGCCCACCTTGCTGATCGTGCATCACACTCCTTCGCCGAGCTGCCAGGCCATGTTCGAGGCGGTCGTCTCCGGGGCGAGCGACCCGGAGATCGAGAACGTCCGGGTCGTCCGGCGGGCGGCTCTGGCGGCGACCGCCTCGGACGTCCTGGAGGCGGACGGCTACCTGCTCGGCACGCCGGCCAATCTCGGCTACATGTCCGGCGCCCTCAAGCACTTCTTCGACCAGGTCTACTACCCGTGCCTGGACGCCACCCGTGGCCGCCCGTTCGGGTACTACCTGCACGGCAACAACGACGTGACCGGCGCGGCGCGCGCCGTCGAGTCCATCACCACGGGGCTGGGCTGGAGGCGCGTCGCGGAACCGGTGACGGTGACCGGGGAGCCGGGCAAGGTCGGGACGGAGGCGTGCTGGGAGCTGGGCGCGACCGTCGCGGCGGGGCTGATGGACTGACGCGCCCGAGGCTCCCGCCGTCAGCACTTCTCGTCGGTGCGGACCACACCGAACTGGTACACCACGCGTCCGTCCCCGCCGAGCTGGTGCGCGGAGCAGACCGTCCACAGGGCGGGGTCCTCCACCGGCCGGTCCGCGCCGGTGGCGTCCGTGAAGCGGACGTCGGTGTCCTGGCCCAGCTGCTCCATCGCGCGCTGGGCGTTTCCGCCCTCCCAGTCGCCGGTCAGGTCCGCGAGGGTGCTCAGCGCCTCCGGCGGGGCGGCCGCCGCCGGGGAGCCGGACGCGGTGGTGCCGTCGGTCCCGGTGTCGGGCGCGGAGCCGCAGGCCGTCGCCCCCAGCAGGGCGAGGGCGAGCACGGCGACCGGGCGGGCGGTCCTGGAAGGTATGACGGTCTGGCGCATGGTCCCTCTCGGAACGGGGCCGGTGACGGCCGAGGACGGGAACGCCGGCCCCGGACGACCGTGCCGACGGTCACCGGGGGCGGGAAGATCGAACCCTACGCCCGCCGGGCCGGCCGCCCCGCGGCGGGTCCCCGGCGACCGTCAGGCCAACTGCCGCACCGACATCAGCAGATGACGGTGCGTCACCTCGCGCGAGGCGTCCTCGTCCCCGGGCACGCCGCTCAGCAGCACGCGCTGCCCGGGGCCCAGCAGCTCGAAGCGGATCCGGTCGGAGGTGAAGGTCTGGAGCGCGTCGAGGAGGTACTGGGGGTTGAAGGCGACGGACACCTCCGGCGCCCCGGTGAGGGCGGCCGGTATCCGCTGGGAGGCCACGTCGTCCTCGTACCCGGCCTGCAGCAGCAGGCGTCCGTCGGCGGAGAAGTCCAGGCGGATCGGGCTGTTGGGCTCGGCGACCACGCCTACCCGGCGCACCGCCTCGCCGAGCGGCCCGCGCTCCACCAGGGCCACCGAGGGGTCGTCGAGGGCGAACAGCTTGTCGGAGCGCGGGAGTCGGCCCTCCGGCAGCCGCAGGGCGCTGCGCAGGCCCGCCGCCTCGAAGGAGACCAGTCCGCTGCCGCCGCCCGCGTTCAGCCCCGGCCGCAGCGTCCCGGAGCGCGCGGCGGCCCGGGCGAGGTCGGTGAGCCGTCTTCCCGGCAGGACGGCCTCCAGGTCGTCGGCGGCCGCGTCGGGTTCGGGCTTCCACGGCAGGGAGCGCACGGCGTAGCGGTAGCGGTCCGACGCGCTGAGGGTGAGCCGGTCGCCGTGCGCGCGGAGCCGGACGCCGGTGAGGACCGGCAGGCTGTCGTCCCGGCCGGCGGCGACCACCACCTGGCCGACCGCGACCGCGAACTCGGCCGCGTCGACCTGGCCGCGTATCTCCGGGAGGGCCGGCAGCGCCGGGTACTCCTCCAGCGGCAGGGTGGAGAGGCCGAACCGGGTGCCACCGCCCTCGACCGTGAAGCGGGAGCCTTCCAGGGCGCAGGCGACCCTGCCCTCGGGCAGCACCTTGCAGATGTCCGCCAGACGGCGGCCGAGGACGAGCACGCGCCCCTCGGCGGCCGTGTCGGCGGGGGCGCCGGTCTCGGCGAAGGCCTCGTGGTCGAAGCCGGAGACCCGGAGGCGGCCGGTGCGGGCGTCCAGCAGCAGGCCGCCGAGCACCGGCACCGCGGAGCGCGCCGGCAGCGACCGGGCCGCGCAGGCCACGGCCTCCGCCAGCGCGCTCCGCTCGATCGTGAACTCCATGGCGCCCATCCCCCGTCGGTCGTCGGTCAGGTGACGCCCTTCACGCTACGGGCCACCACCGACAACGCCCGGTCCGCGAGGGCCGGGCCCGTCCAGCGGTCGGTGGCGCCCGCGTCGACGGCCTCCTTCCCCGGTCGGGGGTCACGCGGTCCCGGCACCCGGCAGCGCGTGCGGGCTCGCGGAACCGTCGACGCGGCCCTCGATGCCTTCCGCGACCTCGCCCTCTACGGCGGAGGACGACGCGCCCCGGTCCGGCCGCGCGGTCAGCCGCCGGTCGCGGCCAGTTCCTCCTCGAGCCAGGTGCGGCCGCGGGTGCGGGGGGTGATGCGGGTGCCGCCGAGGAGGGCGGTGAGGCGGTCGGCCTCGGCGGCCACCGCGGCGCGGGCGTCGGCTCCGACGTCCTCGAGGAAGCGGTGCACGACGCGACCGTCCGCGTCGGTGGCCCAGCCTCCGACGACACGGCCGTTCCACCACACGGACGGCCCGATGTTCCCCGCCCGGTCGAAGAGCCGGGGGCCGTGCGGCCCGAGGAACCACTCGCGCCGCTGCCAGCCCATCGGCGTGGGGTCCAGGGCGGGCAGCAGGGCCGCCCAGGGCTCGGGCTCCGGCACGTCGTCCTGGTCGTCGGCGAGCAGCAGTCCCGTCGTGCCGTCGAGGTCGACCTCCACCCGGTCGAGCCCGGCCAGGGCCTTCCTGGTCCGGGTGAGGGTCCAGCCCGTCCACCACTGGAGGTCCTCCGCGGGCGCCGGTCCGAAGGCCCGCAGCCACAGCCCGGCCAGTTCGGTCTCGGCGTCGGCGGCCGGGAGGTCGGCGAGTCCCTGCGGGCACCAGCGCTCCAGCGGCGACCACCGGTAGCGGTGGGAGGTCCACGACCCGCGGGGCCGCCCGCGCACCGCCCGGCCCTCCGCGGCCAGCAGGAGCAGCAGCCGTGCGGCGACGCTCGCCCGGGCCTCGTTGCGGCTGCCCCTGGCGAGCACCACCCGTTCGGCCAGACGGGGGTCGTCGGCGGCGAGTTCGGCGGCGGTGGCCTCGCCCCGCTGCCGCAGCGCGGCGAGCGCGGCCTCCTCGGCCCCGGCCAGCCACCGCCGCGCGCCGGGTTCCGTGCCGCCGCCGAGGCCGGAGTCGGCGAGCAGCGTGATCAGTTTCCGTCGTTCCTTGGCCGCGACCTCGCGGGAGCAGGCGGCCTGGAGGACGGCGGCCCGGTCGGGGGTGGTGACGAAGACGGTGCGGCGCATCGCCGTCAGCCGGATCAGGGTCCGGTCGTCGTGGAGCGCGCGCTCCACCTCGGCGACGCCGCAGTCGGCGGTCCGCGCCCAGCAGGAGAGGTGGACCGACGAGGGGTCCGTGCCGTGCAGCGCCACCATGGCCCGCGCCGCCCCGGCCGGGTCCTCGGCCCGTTCCCCGGGTGCCAGCAGGTGCCGTCGGCCCAGCCTCGCCCGGCGCTGTTCCGCCGTGACCGCCCGCATCCCGTCGTCCCCTCCTCGCCGGCTCCGCCCGGCGTTCGTGCGGCGCGTCGGCCTCGTCGGGCGCGCGCGGGAAAAACGAAAGGCAAGGAGAGCGCTCTCCTTGCCGTGCTCAACTTATAGCGCACCGGGGGGCTTGCCACAAGCCCCCGCGGGGGCCGCAGAATCCGTGGTCCGATCACACCGTGGTGCACCGGGCACGGCGGTTTCCGGAGGTGTCCCTGTGAGCGAGCAGTACGTGCTGGATCTTCGCGCCGTCGACGCGGCGGACCGGTCGTCGGTCGGCGGCAAGGGCGCCCGGCTGGGCGCGCTGTCGCGCGTCGAGGGGGTGTGGGTGCCGGACGGGTTCTGCGTGACGACGGACGCCTTCCGGCGGGCCCTGGCACAGGAGCCGTCGATCGGGGAGCGGATCGACCGGCTCTCCCGCATGGACCCGGCCGACCGGGAGTCGGTCGGTGAGTCGGCCGCCGCCCTCCGCCGGGCGATCGAGCGGATCGCCGTCCCGGACGACGTCGCGACGGAGATCACCGGCGCGCTCGCCCGGTACGGCGACGGGGCCGCGTACGCCGTCCGTTCCAGCGCGACCGCCGAGGACCTGCCGACGGCCTCCTTCGCCGGCCAGCAGGACACGTACCTGAACGTGGTGGGGCGTGCGGAGGTGCTCCGGCACGTCGTCCGGTGCTGGGCCTCGCTGTTCACCGGGCGCGCAGTGACCTACCGCCGCCGCAACGGCGTCGACGACCGCGAGGTGCGCATGGCGGTGGTGGTGCAGCGGATGGTCGGGCCCAGCGCCTCCGGCGTCCTGTTCACCGCCGATCCGGTCACGGGGAACCGGAAGGTCGCCACCGTCGAATCGGGGTTCGGCCTCGGCGAGGCGCTGGTCTCCGGCCTGGTGAACCCGGACGTCCACCGGGTGCGGGACGGCGAGGTCGTCGCCAGGACGGTCAACGCCAAGCACCGTGCGGTGCTCGCCCTGCCGGGCGGCGGCACGCGGGACGTGGAGGTCGGCGCCGAGCGGCAGCGGGTGCCGGCGCTGACGGACGCGCAGGTGCTGCGGCTGGTGGAGCTCGGGCGCCGCGTGGAGGCGCACTTCGGCAGCCCGCAGGACATCGAATGGTGCCTGGTCGGCGACGGCTTCGCCCTGGTGCAGAGCCGGCCGATCACCACCCTCTTCCCGGTCCCGGAGGCCGGCGACGGGGAGAACCACGTGTACGTGTCCGTCGGCCACGGGCAGATGATGACCGACCCCATGAAGGCCCTGGGACTCTCCCTGTGGCGGACGACGGCCCTGATCCCGATGCACGAGGCCGGGGGGAGGCTCTTCGTCGACGTCACCCGGCGCCTGGCCTCGCCCGCGAGCCGCGCCGCGCTGCTGGAGGCGACGAGGGTGGGGGGCGACCCGCTGGTCAGGGACGCCCTGGAGACCGTGCTCGCGCGCGACGGCTTCGTCCCGTCGCTCCCTGACCCGGCCCCCGCGGGCCCGCCCGCCGGTGGCCCGGTGGCCCCGCCTCCCCCGCTGGAGACCGATCCGGCGGTCGTCACCGAGCTGGTCGGACGCAGCGAGGCCTCGCTGGCGGCCCTGGAGCGCGCCCTCGCCACGCGGAGCGGTCCGGCCCTGTTCGCCTTCCTGCGGGAGGCGTTCGAGGAGCACAGGCAGGTGCTCGGCGATCCGCTGAGCCATCAGGTGATCATGGCGGGCATGGAGGCCACCTGGTGGCTCAACGACCGGCTGCTGGAGTGGCTGGGCGAGCGGAACGCCGCCGACACGCTGACCCTGTCGGCGCCGGGCAACATCACCTCGGAGATGGGCCTGGCCCTGCTCGACGTCGCGGACGCGATCCGCCCGCACCCGGAGGTGGTGGCCTTCCTGGCGGACGTCGAGGGCGAGGACTTCCTGGACGAGCTGGTGAAGCTGCCGGGCGGTCCCGAGGCGCGCGAGGCCCTGGACGCCTACCTCGACCGGTACGGCGTGCGGTGCGTCGGCGAGATCGACATCACCAGGCCCCGGTGGCGCGAGCGCCCGTCCACGCTGCTGCCCGCGATCCTCGACAACGTCAGGAACTTCGGGCCCGGGGCCGCCGCACGGCGCTTCGCGGAGGGACGGGCGAAGGCCCTGGAGAAGGAGCGGGACGTCCTGGCGCGGCTGCGCGCCCTGCCGGACGGCGACCGCAAGGCGGACGAGACCCGGCGGACGATCGAGCGGGTCAGAACCTTCATCGGGTACCGGGAGTACCCGAAGTACGACATCGTCCGCCGCTACTTCCTCTACCGGCGGGCCCTGACGGCGGAGGCGGAACGCCTGGTGCGGGCCGGGGTGATCGCCGACGCCGAGGACGTCTTCCACCTCACCTTCGAGGAGTTCGAGGAGGCGGTGCGCACCCACCGGGTGGACCACGGGCTCGTCCGGCGGCGCGCGGAGGAGTTCCGCGCGTACCAGGCGCTCACGCCGCCCCGGGTCCTCACCTCGGAGGGCGAGGCCGTCAACGGGTCGTACCGGCGGGACGACCTACCGGACGGCGCCCTGGCCGGGCTGCCGGTGTCCGCCGGGACCGTCGAGGGCCGGGCGCGCGTGGTGCTCGACCTGGCGGAGGCCGATCTCGCGGCGGGCGACATCCTGGTGACCGCCTTCACCGACCCCGGCTGGTCCCCGTTGTTCGTCGGCGTCGCGGGCCTGGTGACGGAGGTGGGCGGGCTGATGACCCACGGGGCGGTGATCGCCCGGGAGTACGGGCTGCCGGCCGTCGTGGGCGTGGACGGGGCCACCCGGCTGATCCGGGACGGGCAGCGGATCCGGGTGCACGGCACCGAGGGCTACGTCGAGATACTCGGCTGACGACGCCGGCCGCCCGCAGGTCCTGCGGGGCATACGATGGCCGGGAGGAACGATCACGGGCGGAAGCGAGGCGGGGCAGATGAGCAACACCGAGGTGCATCCTCCGGAGGTGCTGTGCACGTCCGCCCCGGGGCCCTCCACGCGGGTGGAGATCCTGACGCCGCGCTCGGTCCCGCTGGGCGGCCCACGGGCGATGACGGTGCGGCGGACGCTGCCGCAGCGGGCCCGTTCGCTGATCGGCGCCTGGTGCTTCGCCGACCACTACGGCCCGGACGACGTCGCCGTGACCGGCGGCATGGACGTGGCCCCGCACCCGCACACCGGGCTGCAGACGGTGAGCTGGCTGTTCACCGGCGAGATCGAGCACCGCGACAGCCTGGGCAGCCACGCCATGGTGCGGCCGGGCGAGGTGAACCTGATGACCGGCGGGTACGGCATCGCGCACACCGAGGTGTCCACCCCGTCGACCACGGTCCTGCACGGCGTCCAGCTCTGGGTGGCGCTGCCCGCCGAGCACCGTGACGCCCCGCGCGACTTCCGCCACCACGTACCGCGGTGCGTGGAGCTGCCGGGCGGCGCGGGCGAGGTCCGGGTGTTCCTCGGCTCGCTGCTCGGCGAGGTCTCCCCGGTGCCGACGTACACCCCGCTGCTGGGCGCCGAGCTGATCCTCGCGCCGGGGGCGACCCTGAGCCTGCCGGTGGACGAGCGCTTCGAGCACGGCCTGCTGCTGGACGCCGGCGCCCTCACCTTCCCGGGCGGCAGCCGTCTCGCACCGGCCGAGCTCGGCTACCTGGCGCCGGGCCGCACCACCGTCGACATCGCCAACCCGAGCACGGAGGAGTCCGCGCGGGTGATCCTGCTGGGCGGCCCGCCGTTCGGCGAGGAGATCGTCATGTGGTGGAATTTCGTGGGCCGTTCGCACGAGGAGATCGCGGAGGCGCGGGCCGGGTGGGAGGCGCACTCCGACCGGTTCGGCGTCGTCCAGGGCTACCCCGGTGACCGGCTGCCCGCACCGGCCCTGCCCAACATCCGTCTCCAGCCGCGGAGGAACCCCGTGCCGCAGACCCCGCCCGCCCCGGACGAGACCACCCAGGTCCGTCTCGCCGCCGAGGCGCACCGCTACGAGATCCTGGTGGAGGGCACGGTCGCCGGCTTCACCGAGTTCCGCGACCACGGCTCCCGGCGGGTCTTCTTCCACACCGTGGTCGACGACGCCTTCGCCGGACGCGGCCTGGCCTCGATCCTGGTCCGCGAGGCCCTGGAGCACGTGCGCGCCGGCGGCATGCGCCTGGTCGCCGTCTGCCCGTACGTGGCCAAGTACCTGACGAAGCACGACGGTTACCGCGACATCACCGACGAGGCGACCGACAAGGTGCGGGCCTGGCTCGCGGCCGAACTCGACGCCTGATCGCGGGCGTCGACGCGCCCCGTTCACCTGCCCGTCGTCTCCCGGGCGGCCGGCGGACGTCCGGAGCGCACGGACGGCGGGCACGCTCCCGCTGTCCGTCCGGACGTCGACCCCTGTGAACCGGGAGCCAGTTGTGACGACCAGCAGCAGACCGCGCATCCTCTCCGCCGCTTCCCTGGCCGCCGCCGTGGCGGTGGTGGCAGCCACGCTGGGCGCGGCCCCGGCCGCCGGAGCGGACGGCAGGTCCGGCGGCGAGCTGCCCGGGGTGGCGCCCCGCGCGCAGACCCCGGCGGTCTTCGACGACGAGGAGGGCGGCAACGCCGACGCCGACGACCCGGCGATCTGGCGGAACGCGGCCGACCCGGACCGCAGCCTGGTGATCACGGCGGTGAAGGAGGGCGGGCTGCGGGTCTACGACCTCGACGCCCGTGAGGTGCAGGCCGTCGCGGCCCCTCCGGCGCCCTCCCCCTCGGACGCCCCCGGCCGCTTCAACAACGTGGACCTGGTGCACGGCCTGCGGCTGTCGTCGGGCCGGGCGGACCTGGCCGTGACCAGCGACCGGGGCGGCGACCGGCTGCGCATCCACCGGATCGACGGTGACGCCGCCGGCGCCCCGCTGACCGATGTCACCGACCCCGCGGCCCCGCGCATCTTCACCGACTCGCAGGAGGAGGTGAACGAGGGGCGCACCGCCTACGGGCTCGCCGCGTACACCGACCGGCGTTCGGGCCGCTCCTACGCCGTGGTCAGCCGCGCCGGCACCACCGAGCTGGCGCTGCTGGAGCTGACCGCCACCGGCTCCGGCACGGTCGGCTACCGCACGGTCCGCACCCTGTCCCTGCCCGCCGGCTTCCGCCTGCCCGACGGGAGTGCCTGGTCCCCGTGCGGGGAGCCCGGCGAACTGCCGCAGGTGGAGGGCATGGTGGTGGACCCGGCCACCGGCACGCTCTACGCCGGCCAGGAGGACGTGGGCGTCTGGCGGCTGTCCGCCGACCTGCGCGGCAAGCCGGAACTCGTCGACAGGGTGCGGGAGTTCGGCGTGCCCGCCCGGTACGACGAGGTGAGCGACGAGTGCCTGCCGAGCGGTGCGGACCCCGGCTTCGGCGGCGCCCGCCTCGCCGCCGACGTGGAGGGCCTGACGCTGCTGCCCGGCCGCGCGGGCGGCCCCGCGAGGCTGCTCGCCTCCAGTCAGGGCGACGACAGCTTCGCCGTGTACGACCGCGGCCGGTACGCGGGCGGTTTCCGCGTGGTGGCGGCCTCCGGGGACGAGGCCCTGGACGGCGTCGAGGAGTGCGACGGCGCGGCCGTGCTGGACGCCCCGCTGGGCAGCCGTTACCCGCACGGCCTGCTGGTGGTGCAGGACGGCCATGTCTCGCCGGAGGACGAGGAGCGGGAGGCCACCGGCTTCGCGTTCGTCGACCTCGCCGACGTCCGGGCGGCCCTGGGCCACCGGCGTCACTGACCGGGTACGGGATCGTGGCCGGGCGGGGTCAGCACGGGCCGGGACCCCGCCCGGTCACCGCGCGGGGCCCGCACGGGCGCTGCGCGGGGCCCGCACGGGCGCTGCGCGGGCCCGGCCCGGACTCTGCGCGGGCCCGGCCCGACCCGGGCCCTGCACCGGCCGCGCGGCCTACGCGGGTCCGCGACCGGGCCTGTCCTCGCCCGCACCCGGGTCGCCCGAATCCGGTTCGCCCGAACCCGGGTCGCCCGTGCCCGGTTCCGCCATCTTCCGGTGGAAGAGCCCCTTCACCTTGTCCGGCATCACCTTCTGCACCGTGCCCTGGGCCTTGGTCTGGGCGGAGCCGGTGACCAGCTTCTTCCGGCCCTTGGTGACGGCCTCGAACGCCTGCCGGGCCACCTGGGCGGGGTCGTCCTTCTCCATGGTGCCGATCCTGGTGTCCTCCATGCCCGCGCGGCGGAAGAAGTCGGTGTCGGTGGGGCCGGGCATGAAGGAGGTGACAGTCACGCCGGTGTCCTTCACTTCCTCCTGGAGCGCCTGGGCGAAGGACTGCACGAAGGACTTCGAGGCGTTGTAGACGGACTGGAAGGAGCCGGGCGACAGGGAGGCGATGGACGAGGTGAAGAGCATCCGTCCCTCCCCGCGCTCTACCATCCGCCGCAGCAGCGGTTTGGCGAGCAGGACCGTGGAGGTCACGTTGAGGTCGATCACCTCGCGGTCGTCGTCCGGGTCGGTGTCGACGAAGGCGCCGCCGCTTCCGACGCCCGCGTTGAGTGCCGCCACGTCCACCGCGAACTCCCCGGCGACGGCCGCCACCCGGGCCACCGCCTCCGGGTCGCGGAGGTCGGCGCGGATCGCGCGCACGTCCGCGCCGCTCTCCCGCAGCCGTGCGGCGGCCTCCTCGACGGCCTCGTCCTCGGCGTTGATCAGCAGGTCGTAGCCGTGTTCGGCGAACTCCCGGGCGAGCTCGAAGCCGATGCCGCGGGAGGCGCCGGTGACCAGCGCGACCGGTCGGCGGCTTCCGGGTTCGCCGGGGGCGGGGGTGCTTGCGTGCGTGTTCATGGGAGCGGGGTAACCGTCCCGCCCGAGGTCATGCGCCGGCGGGGTTCTCCATGTCGGTGTCGTGCGCGGCGCGCAGGTCGTCGGCGCGCTGTCCATGGGACCCAGTGTGCCGCCGCCCGTCGGGGGCCGCGCGGGCCCCGCCGCCGGACGGGGTACGGCCGGGGGCCCGCGCTCCCGCGGGGGTCAGCGCAGGGCGTCCTTGAGGATCTCGGCCACGTCGGCGAGCAGTCTGTCGTCGCGGGTGGCGTCCCGGTCGGGCTTGGTGGTGAGGACGGCCATCACCAGGGGCGTGCCGTCCTCGGTCCACACGACGGCGACGTCGTTGAGCGAGCCGTAGGTGTCGGCGGCGCCGGTCTTGTCGGCGACCGTCCACTCCGGCGGCAGGCCGGCCCGAAGCCGCGTGTCTCCGGTCATGTTGCCCAGCAGCCAGGAGGTGAGCAGCTCCCGGTCGGCCCGCTCCAGCGCGCCGCCGAGCACCAGCCGGGCGTAGGTCTCCGCGATGGCGGCGGGCGTGGTGGTGTCGGTCTCGCGCCAGGGCTCGCCGGAGTTCAGCTCGGGCTCCCACCGGTCGAGCCGGGTCGCCGTGTCGCCGAGCGAGCGGGCGAAGCGGGTGATGCCGTGCGGGCCGCCGATCTGCCGCAGGAGCAGGTTGCCGGCGGTGTTGTCGCTGTACCGGATGGCCGCGTCGCACAGTTCCCGGATCGTCATGCCGGTGGCCAGGTTGGCGCGGCAGACGGCGGTGGGCTCGACGAGCTGGGCCTCGGTGTAGCGGATGCGCCGGTCGAGGAACGTGCCGTCGGTGTCGCGGTCGCGCAGGACCGCGGCGGCGGCGAGCGTCTTGAACACGGACAGCATGGGGAACCGCTCGTCGGCGCGGTGCCGGACGGTGACGCCGGTGGCCGTGTTCCGCGCGAGGACGCCCACGCGGGCGCCGTACCGGTCCTCGAGTCCGCGCAGGAGGGCCGACGGCGTCCCGGGGGCGTCGTCCGGGGGAGCGGGGGCGGGGGCGGCCGCGGCGGGGCCGGCGGCGAGCAGGGTCATCGTCGTCGCAGTGGCGGTCAGCAGGGTGCGGCGGGTGGGAGCCGACACAGTGCGGCGGGTGGGAGCCGACACAGTGCGGCGGGTGGGGGCCGACACAGTGCGGCGGGTGGGTCCGAAGGCAGGTGCGTCGGAAATCGCTCTCTCCGTTCCTCGGTGATCATCCATCCCTTGCCACGACGCCGCTCCCCCGCGCCTCGGTTCCCTCGCCCGCGCGGCCCGGCGCGGTGCCGCGCGCCGGCCCCTCAGGACGCCGTGACGAGGTCGGTGTTGAGGGCGGCGCCGGCCATCAGTCCGGCCGCGGAGGCGACGGTCACCATGGCCGCGAGGTCCGCGGCGTTGCCCGCCGCCCAGACGCCGTCGATCTCCGTCCGGCCCTGCGGATCCGCGGCGACGAAGGTCCCCAGCGGGTGCTCCGTGAGTGTGCCGCCCAGTTGCTCGTAGAGGTCGCCGCGGGCCAGGAAGCGGGGGCCGACGGCCACGGCGTCGGCCGCGATCTCCCGTCCGTCCGCCATGCGCACGCCGCGCAGGGCGCCGCCCTTGCCGTCGACCAGGCGCTCCACCGTCCCGTCCACCACGCGGATCCCGCGGGCGGCGAGCCGCGCGAACGTGTCGTCCTCGGGTTCCGGCATGGTGTGCCGCAGGAGGGTGACGTCCTCGCTGAGCTGACGGAACAGCTGGGCCTGGTGCGGCGCGTGCGGCCCGGTGGCGAGCACGGCGATCCGCCGGCCGCGGACCTCCCAGCCGTGGCAGTAGGGGCAGTGCAGCACGCTGCTCCCCCAGTGCTCCCGCACGCCCGGGACGTCGGGCAGTTCGTCGACGAGCCCGGTGGCCAGCAGCAGCCGGCGGGCGCGCACGGCGCCGCCGCCGGCCAGGGTGACGAGGAAGCCGTCGTCGGTGCGGCGGGCGGTCACGGCGCGGTCCTGGACGATGCGGGCCCCGTACCCCTCGGCCTCCCGGCGGCCTGCGGCCAGGAGTTCCAGGGGCGCGACGCCCTCCTGGCCGAGGACGTTGTGGGCGCCGGCGGCGGGTGCGTTCCTGGGCCGGCCGGCGTCCACCACGATCACCTCGCGCAGGGACCGGGACAGGACGACGGCCGCGCTCAGTCCGGCGGGTCCGCCGCCCACGACCAGGACGTCGGCGGTGGCTGTGGTGTCGTGCGGTTCGGCGGTGGTCATGGGTGTTCTCCTTCGTGTCGGTGCGGGGGGGTGGGGAGCGGGGGGTGGGGACGTCAGGGCCGGCGGGCGGCCCAGACCGTGCGTGCGGAGCGGGGGACGAGGTCGCGGCGGTGGCCGAGGTGGGCGGGGTCGCCGGGGGTGAGGAGACGGTCGAGGGCGGCGAGGTCGTCGGGGGCGAGCCGTTCCTCCAGGGCGACGCGGAACCGGCCGAGCACCTGCTGGGCGTAGTGGGCCGACTCCTCGCCCGCCGGGCCTTCCGCGGTGACGGTCCAGCGCTCGACGGGCCGGAACCCGGCCCGTTCCATGTCGTCCCGCCAGTCGGGGTGGGCGTTCCAGCCGGCCCGCGCCGCGATGTCCCGGCAGCGGTCCTCCAGGCCGGGGCGACCGGCCTCCGCGTCGGCCGGGAGGAACCGCGGCATGCCGTCGGACTCGACGACGACCAGCAGGCCGCCCGGCGCGATCGCCCCGTGCAGGTGCCGCAGCAGGGCCGCGGGGTCGGCGACGTGGTGCAGCGAGGAGGAGGCCCAGACGAGGTCGAGCGGGGCGAGGCCGGCGGGCAGGCCGGCGTCTAGGTCGGCCCGCAGGGTGCGCACCCTGTCGCCGAGCCCCGCCTCACGGGCCGCGGCCGTGACCCGGTCGAGCATCGCCGGCGACAGGTCCACGGCGGTCACCCGGGCCTCGGGGAAGTGCCGCGCCAGCGTGAGCGTTCCATACCCGGGTCCGCTGCCGAGGTCGGCGACGTTCCGGGGACGGGAGGGGCCGAGGGCGGTCACCGCGCGGGTCAGCGCCTCCTCCAGGGCCGGTCCGAAGGCGCGGGCCTCGAGTTCCAGCAGCCCGGCGTGGGCGGCGTCGCCCCCGTGGTCGTGGTGGTGCCCGTGGGCCGCGTCACCGCCGTGGTGGTGCGGGTGCTCGCCGTGCGGCTGCTCACCGTGCCGGTGGTGCGGGTCGGGGTGAGCATGGTGGGGGCCGTGGGCGGGTGCGTCGTGGTGCGTCATGCCGTCCACCGTAAGGCGGTCCATGCCTCATCGGCATACACTCTTGCTCATGACGCAAGAAGTCGACCTGGACGGTCTGATCAGGCAACGGATCCGCAGCCTGCGGCATGCCCGCGGCTGGTCCCTCGACGCCCTTGCGGTGCGGGCCCATCTCAGTCCGTCGAGTCTGAGCCGGATCGAGACCGGGCACCGCCGGATCTCGCTGGACCAGCTCGTCCCGATCGCGCGGGCGCTGGACACCACGCTGGACCAGCTGGTCGAGTCCCCGTCCGACGAGGACGTGGTGATCCGCCCGCAGCCGGCGCACACCCCAGGGATCACCCTGTGGCTGCTGTCCCGGGAGGCGTCCCTGCACGGGGTCACGGTCGCCAAGATGCGGATCTCGCCCGATCTCCCGTTCCGCCCCGACAGCCTGAAGGTGCACCCGGGCCACGAGTGGTTCACGGTGCTGTCCGGGACGGCCCGCCTGCACCTCGGCGACCGCACGATGCTGGTGCAGGCGGGCAACGCCGCGGAGTTCTCGACCATGACGCCCCATGCCATCCGGGCGCACGAGGGCCCGGTGGAGATCCTCACCATCTTCGACCACAACGGGGAGCGGTCCCACCTGCACGCCGGCGAGCACGGCGTGCAGCCGTGAGGCTCAGCCGCCGGGCGGGGCGAAGAAGTCGCCGAGCGCCGCGGCGAGGGCCTCCGGCGCCTCCTCGGCCATGTGGTGTCCGGAGTCGATGCCGTGACCGCGGGCGTCGTCGGCCCAGTCGCGCCAGATCTCCAGGGGATCGCCGTGGAGCTCCTCGAGGTCGTCGCGCAGCGACCAGAGGATCAGCGCCGGGCAGCGCACACGGCGCCCGGCCGCGCGGTCGGCCTCCTCGTGGGCCCGGTCGACGGTGAGCCCGGCGCGGTAGTCCTCCAGCATGGCCCGCACGACCTCCGGGCGGCGGACCGCCTCCAGCCGCTCGGAGTGGTTCTCCGCCCCCATGGCGTCGGGGTCGCCGCGGTACCAGGCGTCCGGGTCGGCGGTGATGACGCGTTCCGGGACGTCCGGCTGGGCGAAGAAGAACCAGTGCCACCACCGGGTGGCGAACTCGGCCCCGGCGCGGGCGAGATGCTCGCTGATCGGCAGGCAGTCCAGCAGCGCCACGCGGGTCACCGCGTCGGGGTGGTCGAGCGCCAGCCGCAGGGCGACGTACGAGCCGCGGTCGTGTCCGGCCACCAGGAACCGCTCGTGCCCCAACTCCCGCATCACCGTGACCAGATCACCGGCCATCGCCCGCTTGGAGTGGGCGCTGTGGTCGGGTGAGGGGGCCGGGCCGCGGGAGCGGCCGTAGCCCCGCAGGTCGGGGCAGACGACGGTGAAGCCGCGGTCCACCAGCAGTGGCGCGACCCGGTGCCAGGTCGCGGAGGTACGCGGGTGCCCGTGCAGCAGCAGGACGGGCGGCCCCTGCCCGCCGTGGCGCAGGAAGACCGAGGCGTCCCCGGTGTCGATCCGGGTCTCGGTGAAGTTCGCGAACATGCTGCCACCCTCCCGCCGTCGGCCGTCCTCCGGCGCGCAGCCGGGTACCCCGGCGTGCCGCGTCCGTGCCTCGCCGTCGCCGTCGGAGCCGGCGTCTACGGTGAACGCATGACCACGACACAGCAGTTGAGCCTGGTGACCCTGGGCGTGCGGGATCTGGGGACGAGTCGCCGCTTCTACAGCGAGGGGCTGGGCTGGAGTCCGCTGCTGGCGGCGGACGAGGTGGTGTTCTACCAGGTGGGCAAGGGCCTGGCACTGGGCCTGTTCGGCCTGGACGACCTGGGGGCCGACATCGGCCGTCCGGCCACCACCGGCACCCCGTTCACGCTGGCGTGCAACCTGGGCTCGGCCGCGGAGGTGGACGAGGCGATGGCCCGAGCGGCGAAGGCGGGGGCGGAGATCCTCAAGCCGGCCCGGCGGGCGGCCTTCGGCGGGTACCACGGCTACTTCGCCGACCCGGACGGCCACCGTTGGGAGGTCTGTCACAACCCCGGCTGGTCGGTGGCGGAGGACGGCACGGTCTCGCTCACCGCGGTGGAACCCGCGGACCCGGCGGCCGACCCGGCGGACCCGGCCTCCGCCGGGTAGACCTCCCGCCGGCGTGCCCGCTCGGCGCGGGCGAGCTCCGCGTCGTACGCGCCGGCGTCGAAGTGGTAGGCGGGCGGCGGCTGTTCCAGGGCGGGCGCCTCCCAGTCGGCCCACTCCACCACACCGCCGCAGCGCCACACCACGACGGACAGCCACCCGCAGCACCCGCCCGTGCAGGCGGGTTCGCCGAGCACGACCCGGCGCGGCTCCTCGGTGGCGCGCAACGGGGACGGGCGGCCGTCCGGCAGCAGGACGACGGCCGGCCGCCCCCGTCCGCCCGGACCCACCGCCTCCTCGATGGCCTCGGCCCCGTTGATCCACACCCGGACGGTGGGGACGGGGTACCGCGGGCCGGGCGGCAGGACGCCGATCCTCAGGTCGTCGAACACCGCAGCAGCCTACGCGGGGCCGGGTGCGGCCGAAAAAGCGCGGGTGGGCCCCGGACACCCGGCGGATCTTGAATGATGGCGTCGGCGGCCGTCCGGCCGCGGAGACCGAGCAGAGGGAGACTCCGTGATCCATCCGTTCGAGACGGGCGCCGACGCCGGGACCGGCTCCGCCGGATCGTCCCCCCTCCGGCAGCGGGCGCGCTCGGCCGCCGTCGTCGTCCGGCCGGGCGTGACGCTCGTGCACGACGACCTCGGGCCCGGGGACGGCGTGCCCGTGCTGCTGGTGCACGGGCACCCCTTCGACCGGGGCATGTGGCGCCCGCAGGCCGAGGCGCTGGTCGCGGCCGGGTACCGGGTGATCCTCCCGGACCTGCGCGGGTACGGCGCCGCCCCGGTCGCCCCGGGCGGGACGGCGTGGTCGGACTACGCGGAGGACCTGGCCGCGCTGCTGCGGCACCTGGAGGTGCCCCGGGCCGTGGTGGTGGGGCTCTCGATGGGCGGGCAGATCGCCATGGAGTTCCACCGGCTCCACCCGGCGCGCACGGCGGGCCTGGTGCTGGCCGACACCTCTCCGGTGGCCGAGACCGAGGAGGGCCGGCGCGTGCGGAACGCCCTGGCCGACCGGCTCCTCGCGGAGGGCATGGACGGGTACGCCGCCGAGGTGCTGGACCGCATGATCACGCCCCGCCATGTGACCGAACTGCCCGAGGTGGCCGCCCAGGTGACCGCCATGATGCGCGCCACCGTTCCGGCGGGCGCGGCGGCGGCGCTCCGGGCGCGGGCCGAACGCCCCGACTACCGGGCCTCGTTGGCCGACGCACGGGTTCCGGTGCTGCTCGTCGTGGGCGCGGAGGACACCTACACGCCCGTGGCGGAGGCGGAGGTGACCCACCGGCTGATCGACGGCTCCGTCCTGACCGTCGTGCCGGACGCGGGCCATCTGCCCAACCTGGAGCGGCCCGAACGGTTCAACGCCGCACTGCTGGCCTTCCTCGACGCCCACCGCGCGGAGTTCGCGCCGCCCCACCCGCTGCTGGCGCTGCTGCTGGACGCCGCCGAGGGCCGCTTCCCGGACGCCGACGGGGCGGTCACCGTCCTGCCCCGGCCGCCGTTCGGGCCGGAGTGCTCGGTCGCCCTCACCGGCCACGCGGTGGTCGCCACGTCGCTGCCCGCCGACCGGGTGCTCGGGCTGGGCCCCGACGGCTTCGGCGGGTCGCTCGCGCCGGACTTCCTGCGGGCCCTGGCGGGGCCTTCCGGGGTGGTCGGGACGATCGACGTCGTCCTGGTCGCCCGCGGCGCCGGCGGCCCGGCGGCCCGGCTGCGCCCGCTGTCCGGCCTGGACGAGCATCCCCGGGTGCGGCACGCCCGGCGGCTGCGGCGCTCGGTACGGGTCTTCGGCGATGCGCGCGGCCTGGTGACCCTGGCCGAAGGGCTCGCGGGACGCGCCGAGTTGAGCGTCGAACTGGCTCCGGGCGAGGAGCACGCCCGCGGCAGCGGCCGCTCCCTCGTGGCCGACGCGCTGACCCTGCTGCCGGTGAACGCGCCCGTGTTCGCCGCCGTGGCCCCCGGCAACGCGCGCTCGCTGCGCGCCTTCCTCGCCGCCGGGTTCGTCCCGCTGGGTTCCGAGACCCTGATCGAGCCGGCCCGCCCGGACGCCTGAGCCCACCAGGACGCCGGAGCCCGGCCCGCCCGGACGCCTGAGCCCGCCGGCCCGCCGTGTCGCGGCTCAGTCCGCCGGAGGCGGCGGTGGGACGGGGCGCAGGGCGAGCAGGGCGATGTCGTCGGCGCCGTCCGCGCCGAGGCGGATCAGCAGCTCGTCGCAGAACACGTCCAGCGGCTCGCGGGCGAGGTCGGCGGTGTGCCGCCGCAGCCGTTCCAGGGAGCTGCCCAGTCCCTCGTCCCGGCGCTCGATCAGTCCGTCGGTGTAGAGGAGCACGGTGGAGCGGGGCGGGAGGCGGACGGACGCGGCGGGCCGCGGCATGTCGATGCCGGTGCCGAGCATCAGGCCGACGCCGTCCTCCAGGTACCGGGTCCCGCCGTCCTCGGTGGTCAGCAGCGGGGGCAGGTGGCCGGCGGCGGCGTGGACGAAGTCCCAGGGGCCCTCCCGGGGTCCCCGGACCAGGCCGTAGACGCAGGTGGCGGTGGCCTCCCGGTAGAGGGTGTGGTTGGCGATGTCGAGCCGCCGCACCACCTCGCCGGGCGGTTCCTCCCGGTCGACGGCGATGCCCCGCAGCATGGAGCGCAGCTGGCTCATGGCGACGGCGGCCGCCAGGTCGTGGCCGGCCACGTCGCCGATGGTCACCGCGAGGTCGCCGCGGGGCAGCACGAAGCAGTCGTACCAGTCCCCGCCGACCTCCGCGGTGACGGAGGACGGCACGTACCGCGCGGCGACCTCCAGGTGCGGCATCCGCGGCAGGACCGGCAGCAGGGAGCGCTGGAGCTGCTCGGCGATGCCGCGGGTCTCGTCGTACAGACGGGCGTTGTCGACGGCCACCGCGACGCCGTGCGCCAGGTCGTCGGCGAACGCCAGGTCGGCCTCGGTGAACGGCCGCGCGGGGTCGGTGCGGGCCAGGGTGACGGCGCCGTGGACGTCGCGGCGGGCGCGGAGCGGGGCCACGACGGCGCTGTCGCCGCCCAGGGACTCGAAGAGGGCCCGGTGGCGGGCGTCGAACGGGCTTCCGATCTGGCCCGGCGGCTGCTCGGCCAGGCCGCCGGTGATCAGCAGGGGACCCGCTCCGCGCAGCACCCGGGCCAGCGGCCCGCGCGCGTCGGCGGTGAACGGCGGCAGGGCGCCCTCGAAGCCCTGGGCGGGGCGGTCGCCGCGGTCCCGCCGGACCACGCCCACCCGTTCACCGGTCCCCTCCGCGCCGAGCAGGTCGATCACGCACCAGTCGGCCAGCCGCACGGTGAGGATCCGGCACACCTCACGCAGCCCCTGGAAGAGGTCGGAGGTGTCGGTGACCGCGCGCCCGGTGTCCACGATCATCGCCAGCCGCTCCATGGCCTCGCCGACCACCGGTGTGGCTCCGGCGACCTGCCGTTCCGGAACCGGCGCGAGGACGGGCCGGACCTCCGGGCCGGCCGGCTGCTCCGCGTCGTCGAGGGCGCGGTCGCGGGCGGCGGGCGCCGACTCGCCGGTGCGGGGGATCAGGTGGGCGACGAAGGTGGTCAGGCCCTCGGGGGTCTGCTGCGTCTGGATGACCAGGCGGACGGGGATCTGCCGGCCGTCCCGGTGCAGCGCGGGCAGCGGGACCGACCGTCCCAGGATGCGGGCCCGGCCGGTGAACAGCAGGGAGGTGAAGGCCTTCACGTGCCGCTGCCGCAGGTGCTCGGGGATGATCGTGAGGAGTCTCCGCCCGACCAGCTCGTCCGGTTCCCAGCCCAGCAGCGCGGCGGCGGCGTCGTTGACCGCGACGATCCGGTTGTCCTCGTCGGCGGCGACGGTCGGGGTCCGGCCGGCCCGCACCTGGGCGGGGTCGAAGGGCACCGTCTCCAGGGGGCCGGGCTTGGGGTCGCGCGGGATCACCGTCCAGGCGGTCGGGTGCCCGCCCGCCAGTTGCCCGGCGATCTGGCCGAAGAGCCAGCTCCGCAGCGCCCGCACCGCGGGAAGGGCGGGGCGGGCCAGGAGCCGGCCGCTTCGGGCGGCCTCCTCGGCGCGGTCCAGCACCCGGTGCAGGACCAGGACGGACGGTGAGGCGTCCGCGGGGACCGAGAGGGTCAGGGAACTGGTTCCGCCCTCGGAGGGGGGCTGCTCGTCGAGGGCGGTGGTCACCCAGGAGCTGATCATGTGGTTGGCGTCGTTGGCGACGTGCAGGTCCTCCTGCCGGACGCCGAGGTCGTCGCCGGCGCAGGCGGCGAGCGTCAGCTCGCGCAGCAGTTCGTCCCGGTTGCGGTGGGAGGCCGCGTAGAGCGCGCGCGGCAGGTCGATCAGCGTCACGGTGCGCCGTGGCGCGGCGCTCGCCGCCGCGCTCCCCCAGCCGGACTCCTCCCGCGCGGTGCCCGGGGGGCCGATCTCGCACCAGACGGTCTTGCGGTCGGCGCCGGTCTCCACGCCGTACCGGGTGGCCAGCCGCTGGACGACGGTGAGGCCGTGGCCGGTCGCCGCGTACGGCTGGATCTCGTACTGCGGCATCGGTCCCAGCCCCGGCCGTTCGTCGGCCACCTTGATCTCCACCCGGTCGCCGCTGCGCCGCACGCCCACCTCGACGTCGGTGCGCGCGTGCAGGACGGCGTTGGCGACCAGTTCGCCGGCCAGGAGCTCGGCGTCCTCCGCCAGGAGCTGCGCGGCGGCGTCGCCCAGGGTGTGCCGCACGAATCTCCGGGCCTCGGCCACGCTCCGCAGGCGCGGGGCGAACCGGCGGACGATCGGCGCGTTCGGGGAGATCTCGGACATGGGTCCCAGTGTGGCCCGCGTCCGGCGACCGGCACGGCAGACACCGCCGAGGCGCGGCGTCCGGGCGGCCCGTCGGGCCACCGGGCGGTCAGACGGTGACCATCCGCAGGAAGGCGTCGAGGTTGTCCCGCATCCGGGCGATCTTGCCCTCGAGACCGATGCTCTCGTCGAAGCCGCGTCCCGCGGAGCTCTCCTTCTTCCCCCGGAGGTAGAGGGAGCAGGCCAGGTCGGAGCAGAGGTACTGGCCGACGGTGTTGCCCTGCCGGCCGGCCTCGCCGGTGCGGCGGGCGGACATGAGGACCACACCGCCGCGGACGTGGGTGGTCAGGCAGAGCGAGCAGAGCGACCGCGCGGTGAATCCGCGCGCGGGGCCCGCCGCCACCGCCCGGAGGGAGAGGCCGAGCAGGCCGCCGTCCTCGCGCTCGGTGACCAGGTACGCGCGGTCCGGCGCCCCGGGGTCGCGCCAGCCGAGGAAGTCGAGGTCGTCCCAGGGCGTATCGCCGAGGTCGCGGGGCAGGCCGAGGCGCTTGGCCTCGCCCTTGGAGCAGTTCACGAAGCTGGACCGGATGTCGGTGTCGGAGATCTGTCGCACGGCATCGAGGCTAGGTCGCCTAATACCTTTAGGCAAAATGATTATTTCTCTAGGGCGGGCCGGGCCAGAAACCGCAGGAGGGCGTCGCCCGGCAGCGGATGCAGCACGTCGCCCCGGATCCCCTCCGTCGCCTCGGCCGTCAGCAGCGAGTCGAGCACGGCCTCCTCCACCGCGTCGAGCACGGCCCGGAACAGCGGGTCCAGCGCCGCGTCCGCGGTCGGCCGCTCCGGCGGGCGCGTCGTGAAGGCGAGTCCGTAGTCGCCGCTGCCGTGGCTGTACGAGGCGCCGGTCCGGCCCAGCGCGTACACCGCCCGCCGGGCGACCCGCCCCAGCTGCCGCGCGTCCACGGGCGCGTCGGTGGCGGCCACCACCATGCAGGAGCCCGTGTCGGCCGCGGGGGGCCGGGCGGGCACGCCGACGTCGGCCGGGGTCACCTCGCGCCCGCGCACCCGCAGCGTCCCGCCGAAGTTGGCCTGCACCAGGACCCCCACCGTGACGTCCCGGCCGTCCACCGGCACCACGCGGGAGGAGGTTCCGACGCCGGCCTTGAAGCCGAGCGCCGTGGTTCCGGTTCCCGCGCCGACGCACCCCTCGGCCACCGGCCCGGCCTCCGCGCCGTCCAGGGCGGCCCGGACGTGCTCCTCACGGACCGGGCGGGACCGGATGTCCGACAGCAGCCCGTCGTTGCACTCCCCCACCACCGGGTTGAGGCTCAGCACCCGTTCCCGGCCGGGCTGTTCCAGCACCCAGCCGACCAGCGCGTCGGCGACCCGGAAGGCGGAGAGCGTCGAGGTCAGCAGGACCGGCGTCTCGATCACCCCCAGCTCGGCGATCTGCGTGGCGCCGATCAGCTTGCCGTAGCCGTTGCCGCTGAAAACCCCGGCGGGCAGCGGGCGTTCGGGTCCCACGCCGTCCGGCACGATCGCCGTCACGCCGCTGTGGAGCCGCGGGGGCCGGCGCACGGTGGTGTGCCCGACCCGCACACCGGACACGTCGGTGATCGCGTTGTGCGTCCCGGTGGGCAACGGCCCGACGCCGAGGCCGAGTTCACGGGCCCGGCGGGCCGCGGACGGCACGGGGGCGTCATGCGGGACGGGAGCGGGGCGCGGGAGGGGGGCGGGGGGCGGCGCGTCGGTCATGCCCGCACGCTATCCCAGGTGCGTACTGGTCGGTATGCTGCCGTTCGCCCGTCCGGGCTCCGTCCCCCTCCCCCGCCCCCGGAGCTCCCCGAGCTCTCCCGAGAGGAGCCCTCATGGCCATCGATCCCACCGGAGCGGACCTCCAGCGCCTGCTGGCCGAGGATCCCGGCGGCCCCGTCGTCATGCTCAACCTGCTCCGCTTCGCCCCCGGCGGCCGAGCGGCGTACGAGGAGTACTCCCGAGCGGTCGGGAAGACCTTCCTGCCCCGTTACGGGGGCGAGGTGGTGTACTCCGGCACCGGCGACAGTCCGCTGGTGGCGGGGGACGGCCAGGCCTGGGACGCCGTCCTCCTGGTCCGCTATCCGAGCCGTGAGGCGTTCTGCCGCATGGTGGCCGATCCGGAGTACCAGGCCGTCACCGCCCTGCGTCGCGAGGCGCTGGCCGAGGCCGTGCTGCAGCCGACCTCCCCCGGCCCGGTCACTCGCTGAGCCCCGGGGCGGCGGCCTGGGCGGCCGGGACGGCGGGCCCGGAGGTCAGCTCCGTGAAGGAGTACGGGGGCCAGGGGCCGAGGAAGCGGACGCGGACGGCCGGGTGGCTGTCCTGGACGTCGGCCAGCACGGTGCCGACCGTCTCGATCTCCGCGGCCGGGACCAGCAGCGCGGCGGTCAGCACCTCCGCCTCGCGGGGGTCGCGGACGGTACGGGTGCGGTCGCGGATGTCCTCGACCACCGCGGCCAGCCGGCGGCGCACGTCGGCGTGGATGCCGTCCGCCAGCCGCTCGGAGGCCTCCTTGCGCAGGTGCTCCAGCTTCTTGGCGAGCAGCCGTCGCATGCCCGGCGAGCGGCTCGCCATCTCGGCCTCCAGGGCGCGGGCCCGCTCGTCGTCGCCGACGGCCTCCTCCCGGTCCACGGTCAGTTCCACCCGCAGTTCCGCACGCCCCGCCAACTCCCGCAGGCGCGCGCCGAGTTCCTCCGCGCGTTCGGCGAGCCAGGCGGTCAGCCGGTCCTCGGCCGCGGTGTCCTCCCCGGGTGCGACCAGCACGTTGAACGTCATCGGCAGGACGGCGCCGGTCCGCTCCCAGACCGCGACCACCGCCCGGTCCTGCTCGACGACCCAGCGCCGGACCTGCTCGTCGCCGCCTTCGAAGGGCTCGGGCGGGCCGTCGTGCACCAGGGCGGCGAGACCCGTGCCGGGAGCCCGCAGCAGCCTGAGGGGCCGCCCGTCGAGGCCGGTGACGCCTTCGGCGGGGTCGCCGGGGGCGTCGGGGGTGTCGGGCAGCAGGGCGTACACGTAGAGGGCGGTGTCGCTCATCGGCCCGCCTCCTCCGCCCAGCGCTGGGGGTTGACCAGCTTGTCCACCACGTCGTCCACCACCTCGTCGAGGCCGCGGTGCAGGTCGGCCACGGAGGTGGTGATGCCGTGGTCCTCCTTGATCTCCTCCAGCGCCTCGTCCAGTTCCAGCAGCGCGTCGCCGAGGCGTTCCAGCTCCTCCTCGGTCAGGTCGCCGCCCTCCATCCGGCGCAACGCCTGCCGCTCCAGGGCCTCCTGGATGACCTCGACCAGGGTGAGCACCAGCGCCAGGACGCCGTGCTTGAGACTCTTCTCGTCGACCGTGAGAGCCATGGTTCGTCCTCTCCTTGCCTTCCTGCGCTGCCCGCGGGCCTCGCCGTCACGCCACGCCGCTCGGCGTGTCCGACGTGTCGGGTGTGTTCGGTGCGGCCGTCGCGGCCAGGGCGGAGGCCCAGCGTCCGAAGTCGTCCGCGGCGAGGACGACCCGCCCGTGGGAGGCGGTCTCGACCACGATCACCCGCCCGTCGCCGCCGGGACTGCGGGCGGGCTCGACGCGGGCGGCCAGCAGGTCCTCGCAGGGCACCACCAGGGCCGGGCGCGCGTCCACGGGGGACTTCCAGGACAGCCCGGTCGGCCCCAGCCTGCCCTTGCCGCCCCGCCACAGGGGGCCGCTGCGCCGCGGTTCCTGGTACCAGAGGTGGCCCTCCAGCCCGCCCGGCGGGGCTCCCGCGGGCGCGGGCGGCAGGGCGCTCAGGGCGGGGTTCAGCGACGTCAGCGCCTCGTGCAGACCGTGCGGGTCGGCCGCCGAGAGCAGCGCGGTGCCGCCGTCCAGGGTGGCCACCCGCAGCCGGGTGCGCTGTTCGCCGCCGACGGTGGTCTCCGTCTCCAGTTGCACGGTGCGCAGGTCGCGGATGCCCGCCTCGAACAGCACCTCGCGGGGGTCGCGGCGCAGCACGACCAGCCGCTGGTCCGTGAGGTGGACGCCGCCGGGGCGCCAGCCGGTGTACACGCCCTCCTCCAGCAGGTGGCCGCCGTGCATCCGGGTCACCAGGCTCTCCCCGGCCCGCAGTTCGAGGTCGCGCCGGCCGGCGGAACGTTCCGCCCAGGCGCGGGTGGACTCGTCCCACTGGCGGAGCATGCCGTACTCCAGCATGGTCTCCATGCCGGCGATGGCGGCGCGCAGGCTGACGCCGATGAGGGGGATGTCCGCCACCGCGACGATGAGGTCGAGGTGGAGCACCGCGCCCTTGTTCAGCAGCACCTCGACCAGGTCGTCCAGCGTGACCCGCGGGTCACGGGTCGGCTTCATCGGAGGCCGCGGCTGCGTCACTCGGTCTCCTCCTCCTTCTTGCGCGCGGTGCGGGTCCGGGTGGTCCGGGTGGTCCTCCTGGTCGACGTGGACCGGGGCGTCTTCTCCTTCTCCTTCTCCGGCTCGCCGTCGTCGCCGCCGTCCTTCTTGCGCGCGGCCGTGGTGCGGGTCCGGGTGGTCCTCCTGGGGGACGTGGACCGGGGCGCCTGTTCCAGCTGCCGGGCGCCGTCGTCGTCGGTGCCGTCACCGCCCTCGCCGCCGTCGGCGGTACCGTCCGTGTCGCGGGCCGAGAGCGCCTGGGCGCTGCGCCAGCCGCACCAGGGGCACCAGTCCTCCAGCAACTGCTTGGTCGGGACCTTCTTGGAGCACTGCGGGCAGGTCTCCTTCTCCTCCCGGGTCTCGCGCCAGGCGGCGGTGTCGGTGTCCGTGCCGGCGGGGAACTCCAGGCCGTAGCGGGACGCCGTCTCGAACGACGCCAGCGCGGCGCGGAGCCGGATGCCGAGGAGTTCGACGCCGGCCACCGAGACCATGATGTCGGCGTTGAGGACCAGGCCCTTGTCGAGGAGGGTCTCCACGACGTGGGCCAGGCTGCCCTCGCCGTCCCGGCGCGGTTCGAGCGCGCGGGCGTTGGCGGCGCTGCGCGGGGGTGCGCCGAAGGAGCCAGGCCAGCGCTCCGCGGCACCCGGTGAACCGCCGGCCTGACGGGCGGGAAGTCTGGGCTGTTCCTCGTTCATTCCCTACGGCTTACCGGTCCTCCCGGCCACACACCTGGGCTCTGCCCCTCCCGGCGGGGAGACACGCGTCACGCGGCCCGGGGGACCGGGCGGGGGTGCGGTGTCCGTCGTGGGGCGCCCCTCCCGATAGGGTCCTCCCCATGAGCACGACAAGCCCAGGACCGCGTCGCACGACCGGGGCCGGCCACGGACCCGCCTCCCGGATCCTCCGCGGCGACCGGCCGGAGGACACCGGGGCCGCCGCTCCGGCGCGGGCGCACCCCCGCCGTGTCCCGCGAGGGAGGCGCCGGTGAACGCCACCGGCGGCCGGATCACCCCGCGCCGCCTGGGCGTCGTCGCCGCCGTCTACGGCGTGTTCGCCGCCGGCTGGTACCTGGGCCAGCCCGTCGCCCCGGCCTGCCACGTCGGCCAGGCCTCGTACGGCACGGACTTCTCCGCCTCCCCCTCCGTTCCGCAGCCGCCCGTTCCGGTGCCGGACCCCTTCACCGGGGGGTCCGGGTCGTACCGCGCCCTGGTGGTGGTGTCCGACAGCGCCCGTGCCTGCGGCGGCGACACGGATGAACGGCCCCGCCTGGAGGCGTGGTTCGAGGGCGACTGGCAGTAGGGAGGAACGTCTCGTGTCAGGGAACACCCCACGCATGCCCGCCACCGGCACGGTGCGGCGGCTCGGTGCGGCCACGGCGCTCTACGGCGTCTTCCTGGCCGGGTGGTGGCTGGGGAAGCCGGTCCTCGCCGAGGGCTGCTTCGAGGACCGGTCCGCGACCGGTGCGGACAGCCGTCCCGCCTCGATGGAACCGGCCTCCCCCGGCCGGTACTTCGGCGGCCTCGACATGGATCTCGGTCTCCTCGACGGGCTCGACGGCATGGACGGCCACGTCGACGGCGAGTACGGGCCCGGCGAGTGGGCGTACCCGCCGCGGGCCGAGGACGGCGCGCACGGCGACGACGCCCCCTGCCTCCGCCGGAAGCGCGCCCGGCTGGTCGCGTGGGTCAACGGCGACTGGGGCTGACGGACGCGGAGCCGGTACCTGCCGGGAGTCGAACACCACGATGCCGGCCTCGGGCCGCACCGCGATGTCCGAGGGGCGCACGGTACCTCCCGGTCCCCGTCCCTGCCGACGGCGTCGGCCCGCCGCACGCCTGGCGGTTCAGCTCGGGAGGGCGTCGAGCCAGTCGACCAGCAGGCGGTTGACCTCCTCGGGGCGCTCCTGCTGGATCCAGTGGCCGCAGTCCTCCACGAGGTGGGAGGCGGTCAGGCCGGGGAGGGTGGTGGGGAAGACGTCGACGGCGTCGGACATCCAGGTGGTGGAGGCGTCCAGGGCGCCGCCGACGAACAGGGACGGCTGCCGGATCGGGGCGCCGCGGTGGGGGGCGAGGTCCTCCCAGTCGCGGTCCACGTTGCGGTAGCGGTTGAGGGCGCCGGTCAGGCCCGTGCGTTCGAACTCCCCCGCGTAGACGTCGAGATCGTCCTCGGTGAGCCAGGCCGGGCGGCGGTGCGCGGGGAAGCGGTCACGGAGTCGGCCCCCGTGGGCGACGAAGTGCGGGTCGGGCTCGCCCGGGGAGGGCATGGTGTCGGCGGACAGGGCGGCGTAGAAGCCGGCGAGCCAGCCCCGCACGTCGGGCTCGATCTCCGCCTCGGCACGGCCGGGCTCCTGGAAGTAGGAGACGTAGAACTCCTGCTCGGGGCCGCCGATCCGGCCGAAGACCTCGCTGGGGCGGGGGCCGCCGGGCGGCGCGTACGGGACGCTCAGCAGGGCGACGGCCCGGAAGACCTCGGGGTGGAGCAGGGCGGAGGTGGCGGCGATGGTGGCGCCCCAGTCGTGGCCGACGACCGCCGCGTTCTCCTCGCCGAGGGCGCGCACGAGGGCGACGTTGTCCTCCACCAGCTCCAGCATCCGGTAGGCGTCGGTCGCGGCGGGCCTGGAGGAGCGGCCGTAGCCGCGCACGTCGATCGCCACCGCGCGGTACCCGGCGGCGGCGAGGGCCGGGAGCTGGCGGCGCCAGGAGTACCAGGACTCGGGGAAGCCGTGCACCAGCAGGACCAGCGGGCCGGCGCCCTGCTCGACCAGGTGGAGGCGCCCGGCGGGTGACTCGACGGTGCGATGACGGAGTGCGGCGGACGACTCGGGCTGCATGGGGCTCTCCTCGGTGCGCGGGTGGACGCGGGTACACCTCGATCATGCGGCGCGGCGGCCGTCCCCCGCGATCTCCGTTGCCGTTCTGGCAAACTTGCAGGACACCGCGGTGGAGCGGCACGTCCGGAAGGGGGCGGAGCGGGTGGCGGGCGACGACCTGGCCGACACGACGACGGCGATGGGGCCCCGGCTGCGGGCCGCGCGCGAGCGCCGCGGCGCCACGCTCACCGGCATCAGCCGCGCGACCGGCATCTCGCCGAGCACACTGTCGCGGATCGAGACCGGCCGGCGCGGGCCCACCCTGGAGGTGGTGCTGCGGCTGGCGAAGGAGTACGGCGTCTCCCTGGACGAACTGGCCGGCACCGCCGCCGCTCCCTCCCCCGGGCCCCGCACCTCCGCACTCCGGCGTGCCGGCGACGACAAGGCGGTACTGCCGCTGACCCGGTACGTCGGCGGCCTGCACGCCCACAAGCACGTCCTGCCCGCGCTCCAGGAACCGCCCGCGCGGCCCCGGCAGGTCTCCCACGAGGGCTGGGAGTGGCTGTGCGTCCTGTACGGGCGGCTGTGGCTCGCCCTCGGCGACCAGGACCTCGTCCTGACCGCCGGGGACGTCGCCGAGTTCGACACCCGCGAACCCCACGGCGTCGCGAACGCCGGCCCCGGCGGCCCGGTCGAATACCTCATCCTGTTCGGCCCCCAGGGAGAGCGCCTCCGCCCCCGCACCCCACCGGCCGGCAGCCCGGGGCCCCGGTAGCAGGCAGCGCGTCTGCGCCCTTCTCGGGCATCGGTAGGATCGGCGCTGGTCGGGGGTGCGATGCGAACGTCACTGCGGAGCGGCGAGGGACCGAGGTACGCGCTCACCTCGGACGAGGACGACAGCGCTTTCTGGGGCTTCGCCCACGAGGCCGAGGGATTCTTCACGCCTTCGCCGGACACACGGGGGGCTCGCCGAGTGCGCCTCGAAGGGTGCCTCCCGCAGGGTCGTCTGCTGAAGAGCGTCGATCATGTCGGACGTCGTCGCGCCCACGCGGGGAACGCCTGGTTGAGCCTCCTCGACGGCGACGGCGCCACCATGGGGTCCTACTTCGCGAACTGGGTCACGGTCGTCGACGTCGAGCCCTCCGCCCGCGGAGCGGGCCTCCTCGACCTCACGGTGACGCTGTGCTGCGAGGACGCCTTGCCAGGAGCGGAACCGGTGTGGGAGCTGGTCCGTACCGGTCGCCTGAACCGTTGCGGGCTGTGGCGGGAACTCGCAGCCGAGGAGAGACACGCGTGGCTGTCGGTGGCCCTGGGGGCCCGGGAGTACCAGCGCCACGGGAGGCCGGACGCGCCCACGGGCCAGGTGTTCACCCTGGACGGCCGGCACGTCGTCGACGAGGACAGCTTCTACTGCGCGATCGGTGAGGCCGTCAACGGACCCGGTGGCTACTTCGGCTGGAACCTGGACGCACTGGACGACTGCCTGCTGGGCCGCTGGGGCGCCACAACGCCGTTCACCTTGCACTGGGATTCCTCGGCCGAAGCCCGAGCACGGCTGGCGGAGCACGTGCCCACCGGGGACGGCGACATCCCGCTGTTCGACCTGCTCCTGCGCATCTTCCGCGAGCGGGGCGTGAGCGTGGTGCTCCGATGAGCGCCTGCGCGGGGCTCGGTGGCCGACGCGACGGGTGAGACAGACATCGCCGCTTCTCCGGGACTTCCGCGCCGCCGCCGGTGAGCGCGGGACGGCCGTGGTGACCTGGAGCGGTCGAGGAGCGGCCGAAGAAACTGCCGGGCTCCGCAGGACGGGCGGGGCGGGCTGGGTACCCGGGGCGTATGAGTGATGAGCGCAGGACCGTGCGGGGTTCCGCCGGGGAGCGGTGGCCGTACACGGCCGCGAGTGCCGCGGTGGCGGTGAGTGCCTGGGTGGGCGCGCGGGCGGCGGGGCCGTCCGACGAGTGGTACGCGGGGCTGGACAAGCCGTCCTGGCAGCCCCCGGCGAAGGCGTTCCCCGCGGTGTGGACGCCGTTGTACGCGACGATCGCGTGGAGCGCGGGGCGCTCCCTGGGCCGGGCGCGCGGCCGGGAACGGCGGGCGACGGCCGCCTGGTTCGGCGCCGACCTGGCGCTCAACGCGTCCTGGACCTGGCTGTTCTTCGCCCGGCGCAGCCCGGCGGCCGGCTTCGCGGGCGCGCTGCTGCTGGACGCGGCCAACCTGGGGCTGATCCGCCGTGTGGCGCGGGTCGACCGCCCCGCCGCCGCGGCGCTGCTGCCGTACGCGGGGTGGTGCCTGTTCGCCACGGCCCTCAGCGCGTCCGTCGCCCGCCGGAACCGCTGACCGGGGGCCGTCCGGCACAGCGGCTCGGGTACGGCGGCAGCGCAGCGGCGCGGTCGCCGGGTTACCGGAGGCCGCCCCGCTGCCCGGCCAGCAGCGCCGCCGCCATCAGTTCGCCGTCCAGCACGGACGCGTCGGCCATCCGCGCCGCGGTCCCGTGCGCCTCCAGCAGCGCCTTGGTCATCCGGAGCCCGCCCCGCGGCCGCCGCAGCGCGGGCCTGATCCACGCCTCGGCCTCCGCGTCGAGGTCACGGGCCGGTGCGACCCGCTGGAGGATGGACCACCGCAGCGCCTCCTCGGCCCCCACCGGCCGCCCGGTGAGCACCATCTCCCGCACCCGCGCCGTGCCGACCTCGTCGAGCAGCCGCGGCAGCAGACCGCCCCATGCGACCGGCAGCCCCAGCGCGACCTCGGGCAGGCGGAACGTGGCGTCCTCCGCCCCGATCCGCAGGTCGCAGGCGAGGGCCAGGGCGAACCCGGCCCCGACCGCGCGCCCCCGGACCTTGGCGACGGTCACCGCCGGGTTGCGGGACAGGGCGGCGCAGACGCGGCGTGCCTTGTCCCCGGAGATCCGGACCCCGGCCCCGTCCGGATCGCGCGCGAGCTGCTCGGCGAACTCGACCCGGTCGCCGCCGAGGCAGAAGTCGGCACCGGCCGCCGAGAGCACGACCGCCCGTACGGACGGCTCCTGCCCCTCCAGGACCCGCAGCAGGTCGTCCAGCATGGCCTCGCACACGGCGTTGCCCCGCTCCGGCAGGTTGAGCTCGACGTGCAGCACGTCCCCGTCCCGCCGCACGCGCAGGGTCTTGAACGTCGAGGTCATGCGGTCTCCAGCTTGAGCGAGGTGATGCGGCGGAACACCATCCGGGGCGCGTACTCGGGCCCGTCGGCGGCGAGGCGCAGGGTGGGAAAACGTTTCAGCAGCCGGGTGAGCAGCGTGCGGGCCTCCAGCCGGGCCAGCGCCGCGCCCAGGCAGTAGTGCGCGCCGCCGCCGAAGGTGAGGTGCGCGCCCCTGCGGTGGATGTCGAAGGCGCCGGGGTCGGGGTTGCGCCGCGGGTCGTGGTTGGCGGCCCCGTACAGCACGTGGACGACGGTGTCCCTGGCCATCGGCACGCCTCCGAGGACGGTGTCCTTCGCGGCGATCCTGCTGTTGAGCCAGATCGGCGGGTCGTACCGCAGGGCCTCGTCCACGGCGTCGTCGACGTGCTCGGGGTGGTTCCGCAGCCACTCCCAGCGGGCGGGGTCGGCGAGCAGCAGGGCGACCGTGGTGGAGAGCAGGGTCGCGGTGGTCTCCAGGGAGGCGATGGTGACGAACATCGTCAGGTGGTAGAGCACCCGGTCGGCGGCCTCCCGGTCGCCGGCGTGGTGATCGTCCCAGTGGCGGATCCAGCCGGAGAGGACGTCGTCGCCGAGGTGGGCCCGGCGGTGCTTCAGCAACGCGGTGAAGTAGGTCCGCATCTCCAGGGTGGCCGCCTCGGAGACCGCCAGTTCGCTCCTGGTGGGCAGCAGTTCCTGGGCGAAGACCTGGCGGTGCGTGAAGCTCAGGATCCGGTCGTGGTCCTCCTCGGGGAGCTCCAGCCACCCGCCGACGGTCCGGATCGGCAGGCGGTCGGCGACCGCCGTGGCGAAGTCGGCCTCCCCGCGGGCGAGGAGAGCCGCCTCCAGGCCGTCGAGGAGGGTGTCGACGTGCTCCTCGATCCGGGGGCGCACGGCCTCCAGGGTGCGGCGGTCGAACAGGTTGCCCAGGGCGCGCCGTTGGGCGGTGTGGTCGGGCGCGTTGAGGCGGGAGAGGGTGCGGCTCATCTCCAGGGTGGCCGGCGCGTGCCAGCGCCCGGGGTCAGGCTGCCGTTCCTGCCAGGCGATGTCGGGGGTGAGCCAGTCACGGGAGCGCAGCACCTCGTTGCAGAGGTCGAACCCGGTGAGGAAGTGGCCTCCCCAGGGGGCGGGCACCACGTCGCCCAGTTCCTGGAAGGCCCGGTAGACGGGCAGCGGGTCCCGCTGCCCCTCGGCCGAACGCAGGCGCCGCACCAGGGAGATGACGGTCCGCCGGTCGACGGGAGGCCGTTCGGCGGCCCGCCGGTCGAGAGGCCGGTCCACGGGAGGACGGTCCACGGGAGGCCGGTCGGCGGTGCCCCGGCCGGCGGACCGCCCGTCCGCCGGCCGGGGGCCCGTGGCCCGGTTCCCCGGTGGCGGTACGGTCACGGCACGCGCCTCGTGGGCGGGGCAGCCGGCCGGGCCACCGGCGGCGGGATCGGCGACAGCGCTCATCCTGGTTCCTCCCCTTGCGGTTCGCGGACGTACGGACGGACGACTGCGGCGGGCGCGGCCCCCGCGCGCCTCAGAGGCGGAAGACGTCGAGGAAGGTGCCCCAGAACCCCTTCTTCCGGGCGGGCGCCGCCGGCTGTGCGGGGGCGGTCCGGGGGGCGGACGGGGACGGCTGGGCGACGGGCGGCGGCAGCGGGTGGCGTCCGGTCATGGTGGCGACCCGGGTGGCCGCGGAGGGGCTGAACCGCACGGGCAGCGAGGCGAGGGCGCGGTGGAACGCGCCCGGGCGCCACCGCAGGTCCTCGGCGGGGGCGTCCAGGGCCAGTTCGTCCAGCTCGTTGAAGAGCTTCTCCACCGCGGTGAGGGCGATCACCTGTGCCGGTGAGCTCGCCGGGCACTTGTGCGGCCCGGCGCCCCAGGACAGGTGTGCGCCCTGGCTGCGGGAACGCCGGGCCTGGTTGAGGGCGGGGTCGGCGTTCGCCCCGGCGAAGCTGATCACCACCGGGGTGCCCTCGGGCAGCCGGGTCCCGGCCAGTTCGACGTCCTGCTTGGGGTAGTGCGTGGCGTAGTTGGCGATGGGAGGGTTGTCCCACAGGACGTGCTCGATGGCCTCCTCGATGAGCAGCCCGGCGCCCTCGGGAGAGAGCATCAGCAGCACGGTGTTGCCGATGAGGTTGCGCTCGGGTTCCACCCCGGCGCCCATCAGCATCACCAACTGGTCCTTGAGTTCGGTGTCGTTGAGGCCGGCGGGGTGCTGGACGAGCCGGCTGGTGACGTCGTCGCCAGGCTCGCGGCGCTTGAGGGCCACCAGTTCCATCAGGCAGGCGGTGAGCTCCTGGTCGGCGCGGATGGCGTCCCGGCCCTCGAAGATGGCCGCCATGGACCGGGTGAGCCGGTCCCCGATGTCGGCGGAGCAGCCGAAGAGCTTGTTGAAGACCAGCAGCGGCAGCAGCTTGGCGTACTCCTCGATGAGGTCCGCGCGGCCGCGCTCGCTGAACCGGTCGATCAGGAAGTCCGCCATCTGCCGCACGTCACGCGCCAGTTGGCGCCCGTCGACGCCGTCGAGGCTGTCGGTGACCGCCTTGCGCAGCCGCAGGTGCTCGGCACCGTCGGTGAACAGGCAGTTGGGCCGGAACATCATCATCGGCAGCACGGGGCTGTCCGGGGCGATCCGGCCCTCCCGCAGAGCGTTCCAGCGGCGGGAGTCGCGGGCGAAGAGGGTGTTGTTCTGCAGCACCCGCAGCGCCGCCTCGTGCCCCACGACCAGGGTGGCGTCCACACCGGGCGCGAGTTCCACCGGGCCGGCCGGTCCCTGGGCGCGCAGCGCGTCGTACACGGCGTGCGGGTCGTCCGCGAAGTCGGCGCCGTGCATGGGGCAACGGGCGGGTGAGCCGCCGTCGGCGGCGGGCATGAGGTCCATGGTGCGTTCCTTCGGCGTCCCGGCGTCCTTGCGGCCCGGGCCAGGGGGACAGGAGAAGAGGCGGGCGGGCCCGCTCAGCCCGTGCGGGTGAGCAGGTGCCGGACGAGTTCCTTGAGCGCCTCGGCGGACGAGACGACGTCGCGGGCGTCGCAGTGGACGACGGGCGTGTCCGGGAGCAGGTCCAGCGCCTCCCTGATCTCGCTCTCCTCGAACCGGACCGCCGGGTCGAAGCTGTTGACCGCGACGGCGTACTCGAGGCCGAAGCTCTCGACCAGGTCGATGACCGGGAAGGTGGACTCCAGGCGCGCCGGGTCGACCAGCAGCAGCGCCCCGAGCGCGCCCACCGTCATGTCCTCCCAGAGCTGGACGAACCGCTGCTGGCCGGGGGTGCCGAACAGGTAGAGGACCAGTTCCTCGCTGAGGGTGATGCGGCCGAAGTCCAGGGCGACCGTGGTGGTCTCCTTGGCGCCCGCCCCGCTGAGGTCGTCGACCGGGGCCGAGGCCACGGTCATCCTCTCCTCGGTGCGCAGGGGCTCGATCTCGGAGAGGCTGCCGATGAAGGTCGTCTTGCCGACACCGAAGTGCCCCACGACGACGATCTTGACGGCGCGCCTGATGCCCGCCGGGAGGTACGTGGCCGCCGGCCGGTCAGCCGAATAGTTTGTGGAGTCCATGCAACACCTCTTCGAGGGTCCCTCGGTCAACGGCTTGGGCCGGCGGCGGTGCGGCACGGCGCAGCAGATGCCCTTGTTCGGCGAGATCGGTCAGCAGCAGCCGGGCGACCGCGGTCGGCAGCCCGAGGTGGGCGGCCACCTCCGCGACCGAGAGGTAGCCGCCGCCGCAGATGTCCCAGATGGCCCGGACCTCGGGGCTCGCCCGGCGGGGGAGCTCACGGTCGGGCGCCAGGGTGACCAGGGTGTGCAGCGACAGGTCCGTCGGTGAGGGCAGCCGCCGCCCGCCGGTGATGACGTAGGACCGGACGAAGTCCCCGGTCACCAGATCGTCCTCGGGGGGCCTCGTCATGCGTCGGCACCGGCGTCGCCGCGCGCCGGGGAGGTCATCGCCTTGCCCAGGGCGCTCACCTGCTGCTGCATCCGGAACGACATGGTCTCCATGTCCACGTCGAGGGCGGCGGAGGCGGCCAGGTAGGCGCCGCTGCCGGCGGCGATCAGGAAGATCCAGCCCCCGTCGTACTCGATCAGCGTCTGCTTCCAGGTGCCGTTGCCGCCGCCGACGAACGGGGCGACCGCGCGGCTGAGGGACTGCATGCTGCTCATGGCCGCCGCGTTCTTCTCGGCGTCGTCCCGCTCGATGCCGTTGGACCGCTCCATCAGCAGGCCGTCGGCCGAGACGAGGATGGCGTGCCGGGCGCCGCGTACCGTCAGAACGTCGTCCAGCACCCACGAAAGCTGGTCATTCACTGCTCTTCGGATCCTTCCGAGATGGTCGTGTCCCGTCCGCGGGCGGTCCCCCGCGCGAAAGCTCCGAGCCGTGAGGCGGTCGTCTCGCTGCTGCTCGCGGACGGGCTGTCGTGCTGCTCCGGCTCCGGCTCGGGCCGGGTGGTGCGGGCCGGGGTCTGGGCCGCGGCGACGCGCCGGCGCTTCGGCAGTCCTCCGGCGGTGGTGCCCACGGCACGGGTGGGAGCGGTGGGCACGGCGGCCGGGACGGCGGGCGCGAGGCTGCGGGTCCGCTCCGCGGTGTTCGCGGCGGCGGTGTCGTGGGTGCCTCCGGCCGCGGCGGGGGCGGGGGTCTCGGCCGTCAGCAGGTCCTCCGGCAGCAGGATGACGGCGCGCACACCGCCGTACGGCGAGGGGGTGTCGACGGAGACGCGGAACCCGTAGCGGGCGGCGAGCACACCGGACACGGCGAAGCCGAACTTCGGCGGGTTGCCCAGCGCGACCAGGTCCACCGGGCCCCGCGGGGAGAGCAGTTCGGCCGCGCGGTCCTTCTCCTCCTGGCTCATGCCCACGCCGTAGTCGTCGATGACCACGCAGACGCCGTTGGGCACGGACTGGATGCTGACGACGACCGGCATCTCGGGGGCGCTGTAGTTGGTGGCGTTGGCCAGCAGCTCGGCCAGCACCACGGCGAGCGGCTCGACGGCCTTGCTCACCACGGTCACGTTGACCTGGGCGTTGATCTCCACCCGGTCGAAGTGGCGGATGCGGCCCTGGGCGCTGCGCGTCACGTCGAAGACGGTGGCGGGGTGCTCACGGCGCCCCAGCCAGCCGCCGCAGAGCACCGCGATGCCCTGGGCCCGGCGGTTGAACTGGCTGTTGGCGTGGTCGATCTCCATCAGGTCGGCGACCACACCGGGGTCGTCGCCGTAGCTCTTCTGCGTGCGGTCGATGATCAGCTGCTGCTCGTCCGCCAGGACCTGCAGGGTGCGCATCGCGGCCTTGAGGACCGATTTGGTCTCCTCCTCGGCCTCCTGGCGCACCTGGGAGAGCGCGTCGTGGTGCCGGTGCTCGAGCGCCGTCAGCTCGTTCCGCAGCTGCGCCCGCTCGGTCTTCTCCGCCCCGAGCTCGCGCTGGAGCGCGTCCTTCTGGACGCGGAGCGCCATGTTGGTCCGTCGCGCGCGGGTCGTCGCGGCCACGGCGGCTCCGAGCACCACTAGCAAGATCCACAGGAGTGGATCCTGGAGCAAAGACGTCATGGGACTCTCTTCACGTCGCATTCATGACCGAAGTTCCACAGCCTCACCAGCGCCTTCCGCTTGACGCACCGTCAGCCTGTGGGGGGAGTTTTCACCCTAGCAGTAGCTGGAGGTGCCAACTATTTCGGCAAGTTCCTCACCGGAGGGCATAAGCGGACGTAGCGACAGGGGTTGCCTCGGTAACAAAGCGGTTGCGGAGTCCGGCCATTGGGACCCACGGGGACCCAACGGCCCTTGACGCTACGGCCGTTGCCCGGTTCCGCTTCGCCGATTGTCCGTCGGGGTCACGATTTCTCCGGCCGCCGCGGACGCTCCCGGTCCGAGGGGGGCCAGACGTACGGAAGGTCGTCCGGAACGCCGGCGAAGCGCGCGGCGTACTCCTCGGGGTCCTTGCGCAGCAGCGCGGAGCGGTGGCTCCGGTGGAAGGCCCGGTCCCCCAGCCAGGCCGGCAGCTCCCCGGCCTCGGCCAGCTCCTGCTGCGGCCGCACGTCCGCGGCGTCCGGGCGCAGCGCGGCGTACTCGGCGGTCAGCGAGTCCGCGCAGGTGTCCGGCCGGCCCTGCTCCCGCCACACCCGGCAGACCTCCAGGCCGTAGCGCACCAGGGCCTCCTCGTACCCGGCCCACATCCGCACGGCGGGATGGTGCTGCCAGCCGTAGCCGGGGACCGTCAGGGCGCGGAAGACCTGCAGGGCCTCGACGCGCTGCTTGCCGAGCCGCCGCCGGTCCAGCGCCAGCGCGGACCGGCGGAAGTCCGCGTACGGGAGGAAGGTCTGCACGTCGTGCCGTCTACCCGGCCGGGCCCCGGGCAGCCGGAGGAAGCCCGGGGTTCACCCGCCCGGCGCAACGCGATTCCCATGATCTACAGTTCGGGCGCGCACTCACCCGCGCAGCGCGGACGCGGGGTCCGCCACGTCGGAAGGGGAGGAACATGACCGCTCGGGAACTGTTCGGAGGCGGGGTCGCCGTCATCACCGGCGCCGGTTCGGGCATCGGCGCGGGGCTGGCCCGCTACGCCGCCACGGAGCTGGGCATGAGCGTGGTCCTGGCCGACGTCGACGCGGCCGCGGTGGCGGCGCTGCGCGAGGAACTGGAGGCGGCCGGCGCCCGGGCCCTCGACGTGGAGTGCGACGTCCGCGACGCCGAGGCCGTGGCCCGGCTCGCCGACCGCACCGTGGCCGAGATGGGCCCGGTGCGGCTGCTGGTCAACAACGCGGGCGTGGAGCAGTTCGGCTACCTGTGGGACACCCCGGTCGAGAACTGGCGGCGCGTCATGTCCGTCAACGTCGACGGCGCCTTCCACGGCGTCCGCGCCTTCCTGCCGAAGATGATGGCCGAGCCCGGGCAGTCGTGGGTCTGGAACCTCTCCTCGGTCGGCGGCGTGGGCGCGGCCCCGCTGCAGGCGCCGTACATCGTCAGCAAGCACGCCGTGCTGGCGCTGACCGAGTGCCTGAGCCTGGAGGTCCAGGCGGCGGGCCACGGGGACCACGTCCACGTCCAGGCGGTGCTGCCGGGGTCCGTCCTCTCCAACATCTTCGACGCGGCGGGCGGCGCCGAGGAGAGCGGCGACGTCGCGGCGGCCGAGGGGCACCGCGCCCAGATGCTGCGGCTCAACGCGACCGCCATGGACCCGCTGGAGGCCGCCCGGGTCTTCTTCGAACAGTCCGCCAAGGGCGAGTTCTACCTGCTGAACGACGAGTTCGGCGCCCACCTGATGGCGGCACGGGCCGACGTCCTCGCCCACCGGAAGGCGCCGGCGCTCCCCCGGTACTGAGGCGCCGTCACCGGGGCGGCGTGCGGCGTCCGGCGCCGCCCCGGGGGCGTGTGACGCCACGTTCGATGCCACGTGTCCGGTCCTGGGGGGTGTGAGTGCGGCGATCGGGGCCATGAGGGGATGAAGGGGGTGTCCTCAGGGCCCGCGGCCCGAGGGAGGCCCCCGAGCATCCACCCACCATGAACGGAGTGCCGCTCGTGAGCAGGACGCAGCAGAAGGAACGGTTCACCTCCGGGCTGAAGGGCCTGGGCGGTCAGGCCGGCGAGGGCGGGAAGAAGCTGGGCCGCACGGCTCAGGCCTCCACCGCCCGGGCCACCGCCGCCCTGTCGGGCACCACGGCCAAGGCGCGGGAGAAGGCGGCCGAGGTCGCCCCGCAGATCAGCGCCCGGGCCGGCCAGTTGAAGACCCGCGCGGCCGACGTCACCGGCAAGGTCGGCGAGACCGTGCCCGCCCCGGTGAAGGCGGGGGCCACCCAGGCCGTCACCGCGGTGCGCACCGCGCTGGCCGTCGGCCGCTACCGCACCGCGCTGATGACCGGTGCCGGTGTCGCCCTGGTCTGGATGGTCGTTCGCCGCAAGCGCGGCTGACCGCCGTGGTTCCCGCGGTCGGGGGCCGGACCGCCGTCGGGCGGGCCGGCCCCCGCTGCGTGGCACGGACCGGCCCCCGCTGCTGCGTGGCTCCGGACGGTGCCGCCCGCTCCGTGTCGCCCACAGGGGCGTAACGTGAAGGTTCTGCGTCCTGCCGGAGGGCAACCGGCGGTCGTTCCGTGGAAGCCACTGGTCAGCGGTGGTGGGCAAGGCCACGGATTCCAGGCTTGCACGAAGGGCCGGGCGTACGAGACGGTTGTCGTCGAGCAAATATTTCCGCCCTTGAGAAAATTGAGGGTCTTCTCCCCCGGAGGGTGCCCTTCCCATGCACGCGTCCCCGGACAGGTCCCGCACTCGTCCCTCGAGTGCGGTGAGTGCCGCCGCCGCCCCCTACCCGGTGGTGGTGATGGACGCTGCCGGACGCGTCGCGGAGCTCAACGACGCCGCGCGTGCCCTCCTGCCCCGCGCCCGCGTCGGTGAGGCACTGTCGTCGCCGGGCTGGCTCGCCGCCGCGACGGCCGCCACCGGCTCGGTCGGCGGCGCGGTGGGCGAAGGGTTCTTCTCGGCGCACCCGTCGGCGCTCGCCGGCGGGGACACGGCCTGGTGGCTGGTGGAGGAGACCGCCTACCGGTCGGCCGTCCACGAACTGGAGACCGAGCGGGAACGCACCCGGTTCCTCACGGAGGCGTCCAGCGCCCTGCTCGCGTCGCTGAACCTGCAGCGGTGCATGGAGGTCACCGCGCGTCTGGCCGTCGAGCACCTCGCCGACGCCGCACTGGTCATCGCACCGACCGCGGCGAGGAAACTGCCGATGGTCGTCTGCGACCCGCACGGACGCCTGACGCACTCCACCGTCTCCAGCGCGGTGCACCGCGTGCCCGGCCTGCCGGAGGCGCTGCGGGGATTCCCGCCGGTGCCCTCCCGCTGGATCGACCCCGCCGCCGCTCCCGGCTGGCTGGTCCCCAAGGGGTTCGGCGAGGTCGGCTCGCTGGCCATCACCCCGCTTCCCGGCCACGGCGTGCCGGCCGGCGCCCTGATCCTGCTGCGCCGGGCCCCGCAGGCCGCGTTCAGCGCGTCGGAGGAGGCGTTCGCCGGCCTGTTCGCCGCCCGGGCCGGCGCGGCCATGTCCGCCGCGCGGCTCTACGCCGAGCAGAACGCCATCACCGACATCCTCATGCGCGACCTGCTGCCGCCCACGTTGCGGCAGGTCGACGGGGTGGAGTTCGCCGGCGGCTACCGGGCCAGCGTCGACACCGACCGCGTCGGCGGGGACTTCTACGACGTCCACCCGGCCGACCAGGACTGCGGGGAGTCCCTGGCCGTACTCGGGGACGTGGCCGGCAAGGGCCTGGAGGCCGCGGTCCTCACCGGCAAGATCCGCAACTCCCTGCACGCCCTGCTTCCCCTGGGCGGGGACCACGGTCGGATGCTGCGAGGGCTGAACAGCGCCCTGCGCAGGACCGACTCCACCCGCTTCGTGACCCTCGTCCTGGCGTCCGCCCGGCGCGAGGAACGCGACGTCCGCCTGCGCCTGACCTCCGCCGGCCATCCACCGCCGCTGATCCTGCGCCGGGACGGAAGCGTGGAGGAGGCCGACACCGGCGGCTCCCTGATCGGCGTCCTGCCCGAGATCACCACCCGCACCGCCGAGGTGCGGCTCGCGCCGGGCGAGACCTGCCTGCTCTACACGGACGGCGTCACCGAGGCCAGGGGCGGCCCGCTGGGCGACACCATGTTCGGCGAGGAGCGGCTGCGGCGCTCCCTGCGCGGATGCGCCGGGATGCCCGCGGAGGCCGTCGTCGAACGCGTGCGCATGCTCGCCGACGAATGGATCGGCGGCGGACGCCACGACGACATCGCCGTCCTGGCCATCACGGCGCCGCGCGGCGCGCACCTCAGTGCCGTGGACGGAACGACCCCGGGCAGGTACACCGCATGACGACCATCCTCACTCCCGCTTCCGACGACGGGCCCGGCCGGCACGGCATCGGCGCCCGCCTCGCCCCCGCACCGGGTGACGGGCGGGCCGGGGAATGGGCGGACAAGCTCTTCACGGCCGTGCGGGCGGCCGACGAGTACTCCGCCCTCGACGTCGTCACCAACGCCCTGGAGGCCGGCCTGGACGCGGAGACGGTCCTCCTGGAGGTCGTCGGCGCCGTCCAGCACAAGGTGGGCGTCGAGTGGGCCGCCGCCCGCATGAGCGTCGCCGACGAACACGCCGCCACCGCCATCAACGACCGTGTCGTCGCAGCGCTGCCCGTCCAGCGCCCCGACACCTTCCTCGGCAGGATCACCGTCGCCTGCGTCGACAGGGAATGGCACGCGCTGCCCGCCCGCCTGCTCGCCGAGACGCTCCGGCTGCGCGGCTGGCAGGTCGCCTACCTCGGCGCGCAGGTGCCCACCGCCCACCTGGTCGGCCAGATCCACCGCACCGGTGCCGACGCCGTCTGCCTGTCCGCGGCGCTCTCCACCCGTCTGCCTCCGGCCCACGCCGCGATCACCGCCGTCCAGGCCATCGGCACACCGGTCATGGTCGGCGGTCTCGCCTTCGGCGCCGACGGCCGCTACGCCCGCCGGCTGGGGGCCGACGCCTGGGCGCCCGAGGCCCGCGCCGCCGCCGACCGGCTCTCCGCCGGCCCCCTGCCCCGGCCCCGGCCGCCGCACCAGGTGGCCGACGACCTGCCGCACCTGACCGACCAGGAGTACACCCTCGTCAGCCGGTCCTCCCGCACGCTGGTCCGCGACACGTTCCGGCGCCTGCGGGAACGCTTCCCCGCCATGGCCGACTACGACGACGACCAGCGGGAACGCACCGCCGAGGACATCGCCCACATCGTCGACTTCCTCACCGCCGCCCTGTACGTGGACGACGACGACCTCTTCACCGGCTTCCTCGCCTGGACCGCGGACGTCCTCACCGCCCGCGGCGTCCCGGACCGCTCCCTCCTGCCGGCCCTGGACCTGCTGGACGAACAGCTGCGCGACTTCCCCCGGGCCCGCCGCGTCCTCGCCGCCGGCCGCACCACGCTCACCACCCGCCCTGAAACCCACACGCCGGAAGTTCGCCCGTGACCGCCTCCCCCGACGAGTCCCTCACCGTCCTCCAGTTCCTCGGCCCGCGGACCGTGCGCCTCGCCCTGCGCGGCGACCTCGACTACGACACCGGTGACGAGGTGGTCCGGACCGTCCGGCATCTCCTGGGTGAGCACACCGCCCTGCGGGAACTGCGCCTGGACTGCCGCGAACTGGGGACGGTGGACTCCACGGGGCTGTCCGTCCTGCTGATGACACATCGCCTGGCGGGCCGCCAGGGCATCAGCTTCCACCTCGACCACATCGGCCCGAAACTCAGGCGCATGCTCGAGATCACCGGCACCTACGAGCACCTGAACACGTCCCTGCCCGGCGCTCCGGCCACCGGTACCACCCCGGACATCGCCTCCGAGCCGTAACGCCGACGCCCCGCCGCCCGTCCCGACGGGAGAAGGGACCGGCCGCTGCCCGCGCGGTACTCCTGCCTACGGCCTCAGACGTCCCGCGCGGTCGGCAGGGGGGCGACCGGGCGGACGGCGGTGAAGTCGTGGAACGCGCCGCGGGTGGCGGACAGCAGGAGCAGCCACTCGTCGCAGCCCTGCCAGGGGTAAAGGTCGCCGCCGCCTCCACGCACCACCCGGGGGCCGTCCCCGGTGCGGGGGCGGGCGTCCGTCGGCGCGTCGGTGAAGTGCGGGATCCAGACGTCGGCGCAGATCTCGTTGGCCGACCCCATCGCCGCCAGCCCGAAGGGGTTCTCGGCGGCGGCCGTGCGGCTCTCGTCGGCGAAGTCGTCGAGGACCTCGTCCTCGCCGGGCCGTCCGTTCCCGCGGAAGGTCAGGGTGGTCGTTCCCGCCCGGGCGGCGTACTCCCATTCCGCCTCGCCGGGCAGCCGGAAGGGCAGCGCCGCGAGCAGGTCGTCCAGGTCCTCATCCAGCCGGGCGGTGGTGGTGCCCGACTCGGCGAAGCCGTCCTCGTACTCGGGCAGCCAGTGCCGGACCTGCTCGACCGTGAGCGGATGCCGGGCGATCAGGAACGGTTCCACCCGCACGTCCCGCACCGGCCGGGCCTGGTCGGCGCCGGCGAAGAAGAACCCGAGGTCTTCCTCGGCCCCGCCGGCCTCGTCGATGGCACGGACCGCGTCCAGTTCGGCGTCGGACAGCCCCATGCGGAACGTCCCGCCGGGTACGGCCCGGAAGACCACGCCGGAGGGGATGTGCCGCCAGGCCGGTCGTCCCGCGACGGTCTCGTGAGCCCACATGCCGCCGGACGCTAGCAGCCGGACGTACCGGACGGGACAGCGCCCCCGGCAGGGTGCTGCGGCATGCCCCGACGGCCCGGGGCGGACTCGCGGCCCCGACCGACCCGGCCATTTCCCCGGATCGCTCCAGCCGGCCGGGACCGTCGTCGATGATGTGCTCGTGACTCACCGCGTCAGCGCTCTGCTTTCGGCCTTCGGTGTTCTTGTCGCCGTGATGCTGCTCGTCCCCGCCGTGCGTGAGTACCGCTCCGGGGGGTCGGCCGTCTGGCCCGTGGCCGGAGCCGTGCTCCTCCTCGCCGGCTCGTACACGCTCGTGCGGGACCTGCGGCGACTCCGCACCGCGCCGGCCGACCGATCCACCTGGCGCCCGCCTCGGCGTGGCGGCGAAGGGCCTAGTGGGTCAGGGCCTTGACCCGGCGTAGGACCAGCGTGGTCTCCACGGAGACGACGGCCTCCAGCGCTCCCAGCCGTTCGGTCACGTAGCCGTACAGGTGGTCGGTGGTCCGGCACAGCAGGGAGAGGACGAGGTTGGCCCGCCCGGTGACGGCCGAGGCGAAGCTGACCTCGGGGTGGGTGGCCACGGCCCGGCCGACCTCGGCCAGTCCCTGGGGGGCGACGGTCAGCCAGCACATCGCGGGCACCGCCTGCCCGAGGGGTTCGTGGGCGTACTCCACGGTCAGGTAGAGCACGCCGCTCCGCCGGAGCCGGGCCAGTCGGCGGCGGGCGACGTCCTCGGAACGTCCGGTGGCGGACGCGAGTTCGGCCAGGGGTGCCCGCCCGTCGCGGCGCAGCGCGGCCAGCAGCGCCTCGTCCGTCGGGTCGAGCACGACAGGTTCCTCGGGCGGGTCGGCGGCCGGAGGTCGCAGGGCGGCCTCCTCCTCGGGGGCCAGCGCGCTGATCTTGCGGAGCCAGCCGAGGGAGCCGCCGTAGAACGGGCGGAGCAGGCAGTGGCTGCTCATGGAGGTCACCCGGGGGGTGCGCGGGAGCCGTTCCAGCAGGAGTTCGTCCCGCTGCCGCCGGTCGGCCGGGGTGATGCCGCACACGACCTCGCTGCCGCCGGACATGAGGTCCACGTAACGGGTGTCGGGCCGGCGGGCCAGCGCGTCGGCCAGGGAGACGGCCGCCCCCGGGGAGCAGCCCAGTCGGACGATCCAGCCCTCCTGGCCGAGCCGGCCGCGGTCCGTCGTCCCGGTGACCCGCAGTCGCGCGTTGGCGCGCAGCCGCCGGTAGCGCCGGGCCACGGTCTGGTCGGAGACCCCGAGCACCTGGGCGATGCGGCTGAAGGGGGCCCGTCCGTCGAGTTCCAGCGCCTGCAGCAGTTTGAGGTCGAGGGCGTCGAGGGGCGGGGAGCTCATGGGGACCACCTGGACGGGGAGGGGCGGGCACGGCCCGTGGACCGCCCGGTCATCGTAGGGCCGCGTTCCATGGGCGACGCGAAAGGCGTTCCGTGGCGTTCCGCGAGGCGTCGCGTGAGGCGCGTTCAGTGCGCGGGCGTCGGGGCGGTCACGGGCTCCGGGCCCCTCCCCGTCGGGGACTTCTGCGCCCCGGCGGCCGCCGGGGGCCCGCCTGCGGCAGGTACGCGGCGCGGCCGGAGCAGCACCGCGGCGGCGAGGGCGGCGACCACCAGCAGGGTGGAGGAGACGGTGAGACAGAGTCGCAGGCCGTCCAGGAAGGCGGCGGACAGGGCGTCCATGGCGCGTCCGGTGTCGGGGCCGAGGTCCAGGCCGGCCACCGCGCCGATGCCGTCCTCGCGGGCGGTCTCCACCGCCCGGCGCGCGGCCGGAGCGGCCACTCCCGCCTCGTCCATCCGGCCAGCGAGGGAGTCCGCCGCCCGCGAGGCGAGCAGGGTGCCCAGCAGGGCCGGGCCGAGCGCGCTGCCGACCTGGCGGAAGGCGTTGTTGCCGGTGCCCGCCATCCCGGCCTGGTGGGGCGGCACCGAGGAGACGGCGACGGCGGTGATGCAGGGCATCACCAGGCCCAGGCCGAGGCCCAGGAGGGCCAGCCGCCAGGCCAGGGCAACGTAGGAGGTGTCCGCCTCCAGGCCGAGCATGGTCGCCAGCGCGGCGGCGGCGACCAGCAGGCCGGTGGTGATCAGGACGCGCGGCCGGACGTGGCGCATGATCCTCCCCGCCGCCAGGCCGAGCGTCATGGACACCAGGTTCACCAGGATCACCCGCAGGGCCGCCTCGGTGGTGCCGAGCCGCTGCACGATGCCGAGGTAGAGGCTCAGCACGAAGAAGAAGCCGATCAGGCCGAGGAAGCTGACCGCGGCCACCAGCGCGGAGGCGGTGAAGCCCGGGCTGCGGAAGAGGGTGAGGTCGAGCATCGGCGACGGGCTGCGGCGCTCGACGGCCACGAAGGCGGCGAGCGCCACCGCGGCGAGGGTCAGCGTGAGGTAGGAGGCGGGGTGCGAGAACCCGGCCTCGCCGCCCTCGATCACGCCGTACACCAGGGCCGTGATCGCGACGGCGGCGGTGACCTGGCCGGGCACGTCCGGTCGGCGGGCGTGCGGCGGGCGGCTGTCGGGCAGCAGGCGGGCGGCCGCCGCCAGGGCGATCAGCGCGCAGACCAGCGGCAGCACGTGGATCCAGCGCCGGCCGAGGTGGGTGACGACCGGTCCGGCGACCAGCGGGCCCACCACCATGGCGCCCATCATGCAGGTCGTCCATATGCCGATGTACTTGCCCCGCTGCTGGTGGTCCGGCACGGCGTGGCTGATCAGGCCCAGGGTGACCGGGAGCAGCGCGGCCGCGCCCGCCCCGGCGAGGGCCTGGCCGATCCACAGCACCTGCACGGACCCGGCGCACAGGGCGGTCACCGCGCCGGCCGCGCACAGGCCGAGGCCGGCGAGGTACACCCCGCGGCGCCCGTGGATGTCGCCGAGCAGGCCGGCGGTGAGGATCAACGCGGCCATCGGCAGCACGAACGCGTCCTGGACCCAGGCGAGTTGGGCGGTGGAGGCGTGGAGCGCGCGCTGGATGGCGGGGAGGCTGACGGCGACGGTCACCACCGGCAGGTAGGCGACGAAGACCCCGGCGCACGCGAGGGCGACGACCGCCGGTCGCCCACTGTTCGACTTGCCCATGTTCCCGCGGTACTCCCCCACTGAGGCGTGCGTGTTTCCGACGGGTCACTGTGCGCCTGACCAGCCCTTCCGGGCCAGCCAGCTCCCCCGCCGCCCGGAAATCCGACACCGGAGGCCGCCCTTCCCCCGCTTTCCGATACGCCCGGCCGCGACGCACGGCGGGTCCGCCGCCGGGAGCGCCGCCGCGGGGACCTGGCGTCAGGCAGGCCTGATCCGGTCCCGCACCTCGGGCCGCGCCGCGAACCCTGCCGCCCGGTACGTGGCGACGCCGCCGGCGTTGGAGGCGGGAGTGCACACCCGCACGCTCGACGCGCCCAGCTCCCGCAGCGCGGCCGCGCCGGCCAGGGTGACCGCCCGGCCGAGGCCGCGCCCGCGGTGGTCCTCGTGGACGCCCATCGGCTCGACCAGCCCCGGCCTCCCCGGGCCCGCCGACCACACCGTCACCACCGCCGCCAGACCGCCCCGGTCGTCGTGGACGCCCAGGCAGCGCGCCTCGGTGAAGAACGGCGACGTCTGCATCGCGTGCCGGTACGCGGGCGTGGGACGCGTGGTGCGGAACGCCGACCGCAGGACGTCGGCGAAGCCCTGCGCCTGCTCGGGGCCGATCGGCACGGTCCGCGCGCCGGGGTCCTCCACCGGCTCGCCGAGGTCGCGGAAGAGGGGCGTCCACGGCTCGTCGACGCCCCAGCCCTCCCGGTTCAGCAGGTCGTGGAGCAGCAGGCCACGCGGCGCCTCGAGGGACACCGCCCCTTCCGGCAGCACGCCCCGCGCGGGCAGCGAGAGGTCCTCGACCAGCCGCCGCGCCAGCTCCTCGTCCCGGAAGGCGTCGGGAGCGAGCGTCATCCGCAGCAGCGTCGGCGAGTCGAGCAGGCCGACCGCGAGGATCCGCCCGTCCCGGCTCCAGGTCCGGACCGCCGCGGCCGTCCCGGCCGCTCCGAGCCGGTGGTTCCAGCCGATGTCCCCGGGGTGCAGCTGCATCGGCGCCTCGTCGTGCTGCCACTCCCGCAGCGCGGTCATGGCCGCGCGGACCCCGTCGGTGGTCGGCGTTCCCAGAACGATCGTCATGGCCGGGATCCGACACTCCCCCCGTGCGGGCCGCAACCGATTTACCGGGTCGGCGCCCGGCTCCCTCGGCCGTCCGGCCGGCACCCGCACCTGCTAGGTTCCCCGGCCATGCGATCACACGAGTACGACCGGCGGTTCCGCGAGCAGTCGCAGCGCATACGCGTCCTGGGCATCGCCCTGCTGACCGTCGCGGGCGTCCTGTGGGCCTGGTGCGCGGTCCTGCTCCTCCTCCCCTACGAAGCGGACGAGGAGCCCGACGACCGGTCCCCGCGGGAGTGCGAGTCCCGCCTCCTCACCGACGCGGGAACCGCCAACGAGGGCCTGCGCGGGTACACCTTCTGCGCCCACGAACGGGACTGGCCGGAGGCGCTGGCCGTCCTCGGCCTCTCCGTCCCCGTGTCGTGCGCCGGTGCCGCGTTCGTGACGTACGGCTCGCTGAGCCGGCGGATGAGCGCCCACGCCGAGGCGATGCGCGAACTCGACGCCCTCGCCGACGCCCGCGCCGCCCGCGAGGCGGACAGGGCCTAGGCCGCCTGAGCCGTCCTCCCGGTTCCGCCCCGGGTCCGGCGGCCCGGCGGAGACGACGGGCCCCGGCCGCCGCGCGCGGCCGGGGCCCGTCCGGCGGCGGGGTCAGTGGTCGTCGAACTGGACGGAGATCCGGTCCGTGCCGGACGGCCACGCGGGTACCCGCAGCACGTCGACACGGCCGCCCTCGCCCCGCGGGCGGGAGACCAGCGAGAGGGGCCGGTCCCGGCGGTTCGTCACCGGCAGGTACACGTCCATGCCGCTCAGGAACGGCGTCTGGAAGAACGGCGACAGCGGCGCGGAGAGGTCGGTGACCCGGTCGGAGTGCTTGTCGAAGACGAACAGGCCGATCGTCCGCCGGACGCGAGGGGTGTTGGCCGCGTTCAGCAGTTCGACGCCGTTCACCGTGAGCGAGTCGCCCGTCTCCCCCTGGTCGCCCCACCACTCCTTCTGCCGGGTGACGGTGAGCGCGGCGTGCCCGTCGCCGGTCTCCACCTGGCCGGAGACGCCTTCGCCCGGCCGGCTGGTCAGCAGCCGCACCAGGTGGTCGGAGCGTTCGAACGGCGGGAAGTAGAGGTGGTGGGTGGAGTCCTCGTCCCAGATCAGGGCGAACTCGTAGTGGGCCGACCCCTTGGCGCGCACGGGACCCCACGCGCCGTCCGCGCCGATCGTCGCGACGGCCTCCGGCCGGCCGCCGAGGCGGGCCCCGGTGCGGGGATCGACCCGGTGGACCTCCAGCCGCACGCCCTCCGCCGGGACGTTGGACGGGAAGAGCTGGGCCCGCCCGGCCAGGGTGATGTGCCGTTCGGGCAGGATCCGGGTGGTGCGCGGTTCCTCGCCGTGGAAGAAGCGGTAGAACGCGGCGAAGGTCTCCTCGGAGGTGACCGTCTCGGTGTGGCCCTGGCCGGGGAGGTGGACGTTGTGCGCCCCGCCGACGGCGCGGGCCGGGTCGCCCTCGCCCCAGACGGCGAGGGTGGGCACGCCGCCCGGCAGGTCGGGTGAGGTCCGCCCGTCGAGGTTGACGTAGTGGGCGACCCTGGCGGCGCGTTCCGGGGAACTGCGCAGGTACGTCTGCATCAGCAGGGTGCCCAGCGAATGGGCCAGGAGGTCGACACGGTCGGCGCCGCTGCGCCGCAGCAGGCGGTCGATCCGCTGGTCGAGCCCCGCGTACACCGCCTCGGGTGTGGTGGTGGCGAAGGTGGAGTCGTACTCGTGGGCCTCGATCAGTTCGGCCGGGAAGCCGTTGCTGGTCAGCCGCCTGGCCTGGGTCTCGAACTGGCCGCCGGATCCGCTGGATCCGTGCACGAAGATCACCGGCCGTGGCGCCGCTCCGGCGCCGCCGCCCTCCGCGAGCGCGGGGGCGGGCAGGGCGCACAGCACGGCCAGCGCGGACAGCAGGGTGACGACGCGTCGCCACACGGTGGACCACGGCCCGGCCGCGCGGACCACGCGCCCGCTCCGGCCCGCTCCTCTTCCGCCGGTCTCTCTCCCGCCGGTCTCTCGTACCCCGGTGTCCTGTGGAGCGGTGCCTGCTGACTCGGTGCCTGCTGACGCGGTGCCTGGTGACGTGGTGCCGGGTGACGGGGTGCCTGGTGACACGGTGGTCCACCTCTCACGCATGGCTCGGGAATCGGTTCCCGTCACCGTCCCGGCGCCCGGGGACCGCGGCAAGGCCGCGCGCGCGAGGTCTGTGCCGCCGCCCATCACCGTCGTCGCGGGCACGGCGGCCGCACAGCGCACCGTGCCCGCGGCGGTGGGCCGCGCGGGGATCAGCGCTTGCCGAAGCGCTCGACCGCGCGCCGGATCTCCTCGCCGGTGGCGGTCGACGCCTGGGCCCAGGACTCGAACTCGAGCGTGGCCCCGAAGTCGCCGGTGCGGGCGATGCCCACGGCCCGCTTGATGTCCCGGACCAGCGCCGGGTCCACCGCGGCCCACCGCTCGGTGAGCGCGCGGGCCTCGGCGACCGGGTCCTCGGCGACGGTGAGCGCCACCCCTTCCCGCACCGCCGCCTCGGCGTCCAGCGTCCCGCCGTCGAGCAGCAGGGCGAGCGCCTTCTGCGGGCCGAGCGCGTCGACCAGGAACCAGGTGCAGCCGCCGCCCGGATGCAGCCCGATCCGGGTGAAGGTGGCGGCGAACGCGGCGCGGGGGCCGGCCACGCGGACGTCGCAGGCCATCGCGAGGTTGAACCCGGCGCCCACGGCGGGTCCCTGCACGGCGGCGACGGTCGGGATGCCGAGCGAACGCAGGCTCAGGAAGCTCGCGTAGACCTGGTGCAGGTGCTCGCGGATCTCGGACACCGGACGTCCGGTGTCGCCGAACAGCGCGGGCAGGTCGGCGCCGGCGCAGAAGGCGGAGCCGGCGCCGGTGACCAGCAGGGTCCGGGCGCCGCGGTCGTCGGCCACCGTGGCGACGGCCTCGCCCAGTTCGCGGCACATGGTCTCGTCGAGACAGTTCCGGCGGTCCGGGTCGTTCAGCGTGAGCGTCCAGCGGCCGCCGTCCTCGACCAGGTCGACCTTCGTCATCCGCGCTCCGTTCCTCGTGCGTGCTCGTGCGTCCTCGTGCGTGCTCGTGCGTCGTCGTGCCGTCCCCGGCGGTGGCGCACCGGTGCCCGGCGCCCGGTGCCCGGTGCCCGGTGGAACCTACCGTCCGCCTCGCGCTCCCGGCGCACCCGGGTGGGCCGGGAGCGTGCCGCCGGGGCCCGTGGGGGGCCAGGGGGCTCCAGGACGCCGCCGGGGTCTGCGCCAGGGGCCGTTGAGGGCCGCCGAGGGCTGTCGGGGCTTCTCATGATCCGAGTACGCTCGCCGTGCCCCGGAGCCGGGGCTGCCGCCCGACCCGACGGAGGACCCGATGACCGCAACCGACCCGTCCGTGGACCCGGTGGCGGACGGCGCGCCCGCCCCGGTGCTCGCCCACCGTGACGACGCGCTCGGCACGGACGACGCGGTGGGCCTGCTGGCCCGGCTGCGGGCGGGCGAGGTGAGCGCCCAGGAGCTGGCCCGGGCCGCGGTGGAGCGGATACGCGCGGTGGACGGCCGGCTCCACGCGATGCAGGTGGACGCCTTCGAGGCGGGCGTCGCCGCCGCCCCCGGCGAGGGGCCGCTCGCCGCGATCCCCACCCTGGTCAAGGACAACACCACCTACGCGGGCCTGCCCACCGGCCACGGCACGGCCGCCTTCGTCCCCCGGCCCGCGACCCGGCACGCCCCGTTCACCCGGCAGTTCACCGCCACCGGGATGACCGTGCTGGGCAAGACGCGGCTGCCGGAGTTCGGCTTCAACGCCAGCACCGAGTTCGAGGACGCCGAGCCGGTCCGCAACCCGTGGAACACGGCGTTCTCCGCGGGCGGTTCCTCCGGCGGCAGCGCGGCGCTGGTCGCGGCGGGGGCGGTGCCCGTCGCGCACGCCAACGACGGCGGCGGCTCCATCCGCATCCCCGCCGCCTGCTGCGGGCTGGTCGGGCTCAAGCCGACCCGGGGCCGCATGGCACCGAACGAGACGGGCCGCAGCCTGCCCATCGACGTGGTCGTGGACGGGGCGGTGACGCGCACCGTGCGGGACACGGCGGCCTTCCTCGCGGCGGCCGAACAGGCGCGCCCCGCCCCGGCCCTGCCCCCGATCGGCACGGTCGAGGGCCCCGGCCACCGGCGGCTGCGGATCGGCCTGCTCCTGGACTCCCCCACCGGCACGGTCACCGACGAGGCCACCCGCGCCGCGGTCACCGCCACGGCCACCGTGCTGGAGGGCCTGGGCCACCGCGTGGAGCCGTACCGGATGCCGCTGGACGGGCGGTTCGAGGAGGACTTCGTCACCTACTGGGGCCTGCTGGCCTTCCTGGCCGGCTCGACCGGCCGGCTGCTGATGGACCGGCGCTTCGACCGGCGCCGGATGGACGGCCTGAGCCAGGGCCTGCGCGCCCACTTCCTGGGGCGCTGGCGCACCACGCCGACCGTGCTGCGGCGCCTGCGCCGCGCCTCCCAGGAGGCGTACGAGCACTCCGCCGCCCGCTACGACGTCCTCCTCTCCCCCGTGCTGGCCCACACCACCCCGCGGCTCGGCCACCTGTCCCCCGCGGTGCCGTTCCCGGACCTGATCACCCGGCTGAAGTCCTACGTGGCCTTCACCCCGATCAACAACGTCTGCGGCAGCCCGGCGGTCTCCCTTCCCGGCCCGCACCGGACGCCGGACGGCCTGCCGGTCGGCGTCATGCTCTCCGGGCGCATGGGCGAGGAGCGCACCCTCCTGGAGGTCGCCTACGAACTCGAGGCGGCCTCCCGCGGCTGAGGGACGTCCCACCGGCGGGGTGACACCGGTGACACGGGTGGCTCAGCCGGACGGGCCCGGGGCGCGGAGGGCTGCTTAGGCTGATGCCGCCCGGCCGGCCGCCCCGTCCCCGCCCCGAACCGGGGCCGTCCAAGGAGCCGCACCACCATGAGCACCCACCGTTCCCCGGCCCGCGCGTCCGGCGCCGTGGCCGTCGCCGTCGTCGCCGCCCTGTCGCTGGCCGCCTGCGGCACCGACAGCGCGTCGTCCCCGGGCCCGACGCCGACCGGCAGCCCGACCGCCTCCCCCTCGCCCACCGGGAACGACCAGGCGCACGACGCGCAGGACGTGTCGTTCGCGCAGGGCACGATCCAGTACCACCGCCAGGCGATCGAGATGGCCGACCTCGCCGAGTCGCGGGCCGAGTCCCAGCAGGTCAAGACGCTCGCCCAGCAGATCAAGCAGGAGAAGGAGCCGCAGGTCGCGCAGCTGACCCAGTGGCTCACCTCCTGGGGCGAGCCCGTGCCGGAGGCCAGCCCCACCGGCACCGCGAGCCCCACCGGAACCGCGAGCCCCACCGGAACCGCGAGCCCGACCGGAACCGGTAGCCCCACGGACACCTCCAGCCCGACCGGTACCGGAAGCCCCACGGACACCTCCAGCCCCACGGGCACCGGGAGCCCGACCGGCACCGGAAGCCCGACGGGCACGGAGAGCCCCACCGGTACCGCCAGCCCGACCGGTACCTCCAGCCCGACCGGCGGCAGCCTGCCCGGGCTGGCCACCGAGCAGGAACTGAACGAGCTCCGCCAGGCCTCCGGCGCCGACTTCGACTCCCGGTTCGTCACCCTGATGACCGAGCAGCACGAGGGCTCGCTGGAGCTGGCCCGGACGGAGACCGAGCAGGGCCGGTTCCAGCCGGCCAAGGACATGGCGCAGTCGATCGTCGACAGCCAGACCCGCCGGCTCGACGAGATGCGGCAGCTCTCCGAGCAGAACCAGTACTGACCCCCGACCACCTGTGCCGCAGGTCACACCTTCCGATGTCACATCTCCCCGCACTCGTTCCGTCGCAGTGGTGAACCGTCCACACGGCCAGAGGAGATCCGACATGGAACCGCGCGTCAACGCCTTCGCCAGTCCGCTGGGAACCAGCTTCGTCAAGCGCCTCACCGCGGCGGGCAGGCTGGTGGCCGACTCGTCGGTCCCCCACCTCACCCAGGAGCTGGTGAAGATCCGCGCCAGCCAGATCAACGGGTGCGGCTTCTGCACCGACATGCACACCAAGGACGCCCTCGCCGCGGGCGAGACCCAGCTCCGCCTGAACCTGGTGGCGGCCTGGCGCGAGGCGACGGTCTTCACCGAGGCCGAGCGGGCGGCGCTGGAGCTGGCCGAGGAGGGCACCCGCATCGCCGACGCGGCCGGCGGCGTCCCGGACGAGGTGTGGGCCGACGCGGCGAAGCACTACGACGAGGAGCAGCTCGTCGCGCTGGTGGCGCTGGTCGCCGTGATCAACACCTACAACCGGCTGAACGTGATGCTGAGGATGCCGGCCGGCGACTACCGGCCCGGCCAGTTCGGCTGAGCACGCCGCCCGGCGGAGCACGCCGCCAGGTGCAACGTCCGTCTCCGCCATACAGTTTCCACCACACACCACTTCTTCGGCGCGCCGACCCCCCGCGACCC
>NZ_JBEYUK010000030.1:0-80431 GCF_040643475.1 Streptomyces sp. NPDC047130
GTCCAGGTCGTTCGTACAGTGGCGCGCTCCACCTGGACGCCAGGCACCGCGCCTGCTCCACGGAGTGTGGGTCGACGGCACACGGGATGGGAGCTGGGGGAAGTGGTGGGTTGAGGAGGATGCTCCGCCTCGATCGAAGGGGAATCGGGTCAGAAGTCTGGCTACATTTGGCCTGTGAACCACAGCCGCTCCAACGGCGGGGCGTCGCCCCACGCCCCCGACGTGCCGCCTTACCAGGTAGTCCTGGCGGAAACTGATTGGGATTCGCTCCAGACGGCTTTCGGGGGCGGTGCGGACCTTCCCAGGGTTCTGGCACGGCTGTTGGAGCCCGATCCCAAGGTTCAGGTCTCCGCCTTGTCGGAGCTGGGTGAGCTGGTCGGCCACCAGAACACCATCTACGAAGCCACCGCCCCTGTCGCCATGTATGTCGCCGGCATCCTCACCCATCCGGCGGCCATGACCCTTCGGCCCTACCGCAACATCCCCATCCGCGCGACGCTGTTGAACTGGTTGGTTTCCACGGCCTACGACGCCTCCGACGAGATCGTTGGCCGCATGCAGCAGTACGTCCCTGGTTTCCTCACCCGCGGCGGTCCTTTGGCGGCCTTCCGGGACCTGCGCCCGATGCTTTACCGGGCCGTCGCACCCTTCCTCCAGGACAGCCACGAGGACGTGCGCGAAGCCGCCGTCATCGCCGCGCTCATCCTCGCCGAACACCCCGCGCTCGCCGAGCACCGCGATCACCTCGCCGTGCACGCGCGCACCATCCTGGACACCAGCAGCGACGACCCAAACCGACGCGTTGCCTGGAAGGCACTCGAAGCATGGGGCCACGACGTCCCCGACTCTGAACCTTTCCGGGAGGAACGCTGGGATTGGGGGCCACACAGCGACGGTTGTAGCGATCTTGAACCTCCCTTCTGACCGGTACGCGCACGTCCCGCCGGCGGACCACTGCGGCAGGTGAGAGGTGTAGGAGGCGGCTAGCGAGGGTGTCCGTACGGATGTGGCCAGCGCTATCGATGTCCTGAGTTAGTTCCCGCCGGAGCACGGCTGCACAGCAGAGAAGTACAGCAACCCCGGCAACCGGCAGCGCCCCCCGCTGTCCCCCATGGGCTTCCCGACAGCCTGTATGACCTTCGATGACCGATCTCTACAGAGCTACGGATCAGAAGGTTGCAGGTTCGGATCCTGCCGAGTGCACACAGACGAGAGGCCCCGGACGAGAGTCCGGGGCCTCTCGCGTTACGCCCGGTCGGGGGCAGGGCCGGGGCAGGTGATTTCCGGCAGCCAGTTCGGGCGGTGGCAGGGTGCGAAGGACCATGTGCCGTCGGAGTACCGGTCCTCCGTGCTGTCGGTGTAGACCTCGAGAGTGCCGCGGGGGGTCAGGCGGTAGTGGTCGCGGATCGGGTCGCCCTCGACGGTGCGGTACCGCACCTCCAGTTCGGCTCCTCCGGCCCGGTCGAGGGCGCGGCGGAGGCAGCGGATCTCGGCCGTGGCGTGGGTGCGCATCTCGTCGCCGTGGGACAGGTGCACCTCGCCGCAACTGGCGTAGGCGGTCCGGGACTCCCAGCTGTTCCTGGCCGGGTCGTCGGTGAGCAGCAGCCCGGCGGTACCGCCGAGGGCGAGGAGGGTTCCCGCGATCAGCGCGGGGAGGGCGAGGGCACGTGGCGGCCGGGGCGCCGGGGCGCCGGCTGCCCGGGGGCGTAGTGCGAGGGCGCCGGAGGCGGCGAGGACCAGGCCGGCTGCCAGGAGGAGGGCGGCGAGGTACGTCGGCGGTCCGGTGACGGAGATCATCGGGTGATCGTCGCGGGCGTCCTCCGCGAGGTCAACGGTTCTCGCGCGGCCGGCCGGGGCGGGGGCCGGGCCCGCGTCATAGTGGGGAGCGGTACCGACGCAGGATTCACCGCACAGGAGGCCGAGGGGATGACCGGGACGCTGACCGTGGCCGTGCTGGGCACCGGGATCATGGGGGCCGCGATGGCCCGCAACATCGCCGGGGCCGGGCACGGGCTGACGGTGTGGAACCGCAGCCGGGAGAAGGCGGAGCCGCTGGCCGCCGCGGGGGCGCGCGTCGCCTCCACGCCGGCCGAGGCGGTGGAGGGCGCCGACGTGGTCCTCACGATGCTGTACGACGGGCCCGCCGCGCTGGAGGTGATGCGGCAGGCCGTGCCGGGGCTGCGTCCGGGCACGGTGTGGGCGCAGTGCACGACGGCCGGGCTGGAGGCGCTGCCGGAGCTGGCGGACTTCGCCGGGCAGCACGGGCTGGTGTTCTACGACGCGCCGGTGCTCGGCACCCGGCAGCCCGCGGAGGCCGGGCAGCTCACCGTGCTGGCCGCGGGACCGGCCGCCGGGCGGGAGCTGGTGGCGCCGGTGTTCGACGCCGTCGGCGCGCGCACGGTGTGGGCCGGTGAGGACGGTGCGCGGGGCGGGGCCACCCGGCTGAAGCTGGTGGCCAACAGCTGGGTGCTGGCGGTGACCGGCGCCGCCGGGGAGACGCTGGCGCTGGCGAAGGGGCTGGGCGTCGAGGCGGAGGCGTTCCTGGACGTGATCGGCGGCGGCCCGCTCGACATGGGTTACCTGCGGGCCAAGGCCGAGCTGATCCTGGAGGACCGGCTGACGCCCGCCGCGTTCGCCGTGGAGACCGCGGGCAAGGACGCGCGGCTGATCGTGGACGCGGGCCGGCGGAACGGAGTGCGGATGGACGTGGCGGCGGCGACCGCCGAGCGGTTCCGGCGGGCCGAGGAGCAGGGGCGCGGCCGGGAGGACATGGCCGCGGCGTACTGGGCGAGTTTCGACGAGGAGCGGGGGACCGGCTCCGGGGGCGGGGCGTCCTGACCGCGCGCGGCTGGCACGGCGAAGGGCTGCGCTGGACGGCGGACGGACCGCTGCTGCGGTGGCGAGGCGGCCGGGAGAGCGCGCTGCCTCCCGGGAAACGGGTGGTGCTCGCGGTGCCGGGCGACGCGGTGCGCCGCTGTGTCGGGGCGCGCGGCAACCCGTGCCCGCTGCGGGCGGAGGTGCCGGGGCGGTCGGCGTCGGCGCGGTGCGAGGAGTGCGCGCGGCTGGAGCGCGCGCACTCGGTGGCCGCCGACACGCTGGCCGACGACCCGCGGCCGTACCACGTCTACCTGGCCTGGTTCGGGCCCGGGATGACGAAGGTGGGCATCACCGCGGTGCGGCGCGGGTCCGCCCGGCTGCTGGAGCAGGGCGCGGTGGCGTTCACCTGGCTGGGGCGCGGGCCGCTGATGGCGGCGCGGCGGGCCGAGGAGGTGCTGCGGGCGGCGCTCGGGGTCCCGGACCGGATCCCGTACGACGCCAAACGGGCCGTGCGGTCCGAGCTGCCGGGGGACGCGGGGGAGCGGGGCGCGGAGGTGGCCGCGCTGCACGCGCGGGCGGCGGCGCTGCCGGGGTGGCCGGAGGCGCTGGAGCGGATGCCGCTGGAGGTGGTGGACCACGCCGGGGTGTTCGGGCTGGAAGGGCTGCCGCCGGCCGCCGGGACGGTGCGGGAACTGGTGCCCGGCGGCCTGGTCGAGGGGCGGCTGCTGGCCGCCGCGGGGCCCGACCTGCACCTGCGGACCGGCCAGGGGGTGGTGGTGCTGGACACGCGGCTGCTGCCGGGATGGCCGCTCACCGCCGCGCCGGAGGGCGGCGGGGGCCTCGCGCTGCCGCTGCGGCCGCCGGCGCGGCGGGCCTCCGACCAGCCGGGGCTGTTCTGAACGCCGTCGAAGACGACCACCGGGCTGCGGGCATCCACCCTGCCCGGCCCCGGGACCGGGCGCGGGCCGAGAGCGACCCGTCCCACGCCGGGCTCCGGGGCCGGGCGCCGACCGAGAGCGTCCCGCCTCATGCCGGGCTCCGGGAGCGGGCGCGGGCCGAGAGCGTTGCGCCTCACGCCGGGCTCCGGGAGCGGGCGCGGGCCGAGAGCGTTGCGCCTCACGCCGGGCTCCGGGAGCGGGCGCGGGCCGAGAGCGTCCCGTCCCACGCCCGGGCTCCGGGAGCGGGCGCGGGCCGAGAGCGTCCCGTCCCACGCCCGGGCTCCGGGAGCGGGCGCGGGCCGAGAGCGTTGCGCCTCACGCCCGGGCTCCGGGGCCGGGCGCGGGCCGAGAGCGTCCCGTCCCACGCCCGGGCTCCGGAACCCGGCGCCGGCTGACGACGTCCCGCCCCACGCCGGGCTCCGGAACCCGGCGCCGGCCGGCGGCGTCCCGCCCGCCCCGCCCGGGCGGGACGGAAGCGGAGGTCAGTCCTCGTCCGCCAGGCGGGCGGGGAAGCCCCCCGTGGCGACCGGCCCCCAGGTCACGGGGGTGACGCGGATCAGGGACTTGCCCTGCTCGACCATGGCGGCCCGGTACTCGTCCCAGTCGGGGTGCTCCCCGGCGATGTTCCGGTAGTACTCCACCAGCGGTTCCACCGAGTCGGGGGCGTGGACGACCTCCGCGGTGCCGTTGACCTGGACCCAGGGGCCGTTCCAGTCGTCGCTGAGGACGAGGACCGAGACCCGCTCGTCCCGCTGGGCGTTGCGGGTCTTGGCACGCTCCGGGTAGGTCGAGATCACGATGCGCCCCGCGTCGTCGACGCCGCAGGTCAGCGGCGAGGCCTGGGGGCTTCCGTCGGAGCGGCGGGTGATCAGGAGCGCGCGGTGACGGGGGCGGACGAAGTCCAGCAGCTCCTCGCGCGAGACGGCGGTGTTGGTCGCGATCTTCTTCGGTGCCATGGTCCGCAGCCTAGGGGCCGCCCCGGCCGGGCTCCAGGCGCCGCGGGGACCGCCCCCGACCGGGCTGCTCCGTGCGCCGCGTGGGGCGGCGCGGCCGGTGTGCCGTGCCGCCCACCCGAGGCGGAGGGCCGTCAGGCGGCCGGGAGTTCCGTGCCCCGGACCGCCTGGACGTCCAGCTCCACCCGGAGCGTGGTGCCGATGGCGGCGATCCCCGCCTGCACGATCTGGTTGTAGTTCATCGCGAAGTCCTCCCGCCGCAGCTCGGCGGTGGCACGGAACGCGGCACGGGTGCCGCCCCAGGGGTCGGCGCCGGTACCGAGGTAGCTGAGGAAGAGGTCCACGGGGCGGACCAGGCCCCGCATGGTCAGCTCGCCGTGCACGGTCCACCGGTCGGTTCCGGACGGCGTCAGGGCGTGCGACCGGTAGGTGATCTCCGGGTACTTGTCGACGAACAGGAAGTCCTCGGAGCGCAGGTGCTCGTCCCGGGTGCGGTTGCCGGTGTCGATCGAGTCGGCGCGGATCACCGCGTCCACCCGCGAGTGGACGACGTCGTCGGGGGCGACCTCGATGACGGCGGCGAAGTCGGTGAACCGTCCGCGCACGCTGGAGATGCCCAGGTGCTGGGCGACCGCCCCGACCGTGGAGTGCGCCGGGTCGACGGTCCAGGGGCCGGGCGGCGGAAGCTCCTCCCCGCCCTGGCGGGCCAGGGTGACGACGCCGACCTCGGCGTGCCCGGAGGCGGTGACGATGGCGCTGGCGGCCACCGGGGCGTAGCCGACGGCGGTGACGATCACCGTGTAGGCACCGGGCGCGAGGCCGGTCAGGTCACGGACCTGGCCCTCCTCGTCGGCTTCGGCGCGCAGCACCTGGACGCCGTGGGCGTCGGTCAGCGTGACGACCGCGTGCGACACGGCCCATCCGTCCCGTGTCCGGACTCGTGCGGTCAAGGCCATCCGATGTCTCCCTCGAAGGCATGGCTGGAAAAGCGGGGGAAAGAGAAAAGGGGCAAAAGGGAAAGGGGCAAAAGGGTGCGGCCCATGACGGGCTCCCGGAGGAGCCCTGCCACGGGCCGCGGCCGTCTATGCGCCGGGGTGGGCGAGTTCGACGGTGTGGTCCTCGACGTCCTGGCGGACGGTCAGGGTGGTGGCCACCGGCGGGTAGCCCGTCGCGATGACCGTGTAGTCGCCGCTGTCCAGGTCGGCGAAGGCGTACACGCCGTCCTCGCCGGTGGTGGCGGTGCCGATCACGTTGCCCGCCGCGTCCAGGAGGGTGACCCGGGCGTCCGGCAGCGGGCCGTACGGCGAGCGCACGACGCCCTTGAGCTGCGAGCCCGCCTCCAGCGCGGCCTCCACGCGGGTGACCCCGGTGGTGCCGACCCGGACCGGCAGGGCGCTCGGCCGGAAGCCGGCCGCGTTGACCGCTACGGTGACGTCGCCCGGGACCACCGCGTCGAAGGCGAACTCGCCCTGCGCGTCGGTGGCGCCGGTGGCGACCAGGTCGCCGCGCACGTCCGTGACGATCACCATGGCGCCCGCCACCGGCTCGCCGGTGGCCGCCGACCGGACCTGGCCGGTCAGGCCGCTGGTGCCGCTCAGCAGGATGTCGTACGACAGGGACCCGCCGTCGACCGTGATGGTGGAGGCCTGCGGCTGGAAGCCGTCGGCGGAGGCGATCAGCACGTACGACCCGACGCCGGGGGCGTCGACCGCGTAGGCGCCGTCGGCCTGGGCGATGGCCCGGCCGAGCTGGCGGCCCTCCAGCGAGATCAGCGTGACCGCCGCGTGCGCCAGCGGGGCGTTCTCGGCGTTCCGCACGAACCCGTGCACCGGGAGGCCGGTGCGCTCCGGGGCGGCCGTGGCGGCCACCGCGTTGGCGGCGGTCGCGGCGGTCGCGGCGACGTCGCCGGCGGACGGGGCGGCGTGCTTCGGGCCGGCCGGGGCGATGGGGGCCGTGGCCTCGCCGTCGGCGGGGACCGGGCCGGCCGCCTCCTGCAGCGCGGAGTGCGTCTTCAGCGGGACTTCCTTGATGAAGATCGTCAGGACGAACGCCATCAGGGCGATCGGCGCCGAGATCAGGAAGATGTCGGCGATGCCGTGGCCGTAGGCGCTCTCCATCAGCTGGCGCAGCGGGCCGGGCAGCGCGGAGACGTCCGGGATGCTGTCGCTGGCGTTGCCGGAGCCGAGTGCCTGCGCGTACTTCGGCGGGAGGTCGGCCGCGCCCTCCTTGACGTACTCGCTGACCCGGTTGGCCAGCACCGCGCCGAAGGCGGAGACGCCGACCGCACCGCCCAGGGAGCGGAAGAAGTTGGCCACCGAGCTGGCCGCGCCGAGGTCGCTGGGGGCGACCTGGTTCTGCGCCGCCAGCAGCAGGTTCTGCATCATCATGCCGACGCCGACGCCCATCACGGCCATGAAGACCGCGACGTGCCAGTACGGGGTGTCGTAGCGGATGGTGCCCAGCAGGCCCAGGCCCGCGGCGAGCAGGAAGCCGCCGGCCACCAGCCAGGCCTTCCACTTGCCGGTGCGGGTGATCAGGTTGCCGGAGACGGTGGAGGAGACGAACAGGCCGCCGATCATCGGGATGGTCAGCACGCCGGACATGGTCGGCGACTCACCGCGCGCCAGCTGGAAGTACTGGGCGAAGAAGATGGTGCCGGCGAACATGCCGATGCCCACGAAGAGCGAGGCGAACGCGGAGAGCGTGACGGTGCGGTTGCGGAACAGCCGCAGCGGGATGATCGGCTCCGACGCCTTGGTCTCGACCAGCAGGAAGAGCAGGGTCAGCGCGATCGAGCCGCCGACCATGGCGTAGGTCTGCCAGGACACCCACTCGTACTTGTCACCGGCGAAGGTGACCCAGAGCAGGATCAGGCAGGTCGCGGCGGCGACCAGGGTGGCGCCCAGCCAGTCGACCTTGACCTTGCGCCGGACCACGGGCAGGTGCAGCGTCTTCTGCAGCACGATCAGGGCGATCACGGCGAACGGGATGCCCACGTAGAAGCACCAGCGCCAGCCGAGCGACTCGGTGTCGGTGATGACGCCGCCCAGCAGCGGACCGCCCACGGTTGCGACCGCGAACACCGCGCCGAGGTAGCCGGCGTACTTCCCCCGCTCCCGCGGGGAGATGATCGAGGCCAGGATGACCTGTGACAGGGCGGCGAGACCGCCGCCGCCGATGCCCTGGAAGACGCGGAAGGCGATCAGCGTCTCGGGGTTCTGGGAGAAGCCCGCGCCGGCCGAGGCCACGACGAAGAGCACCAGGGCTATCTGGATCAGCAGCTTCTTGCTGTACAGGTCGGCCAGCTTGCCCCACAGCGGGGTGGAGGCCGTCATCGCCAGCAGCGAGGAGGTCACCACCCAGGTGTAGGCGGACTGGCCGCCTCCCAGGTCGGCGATGATCCGCGGCATCGCGTTGCCCACGATGGTGGACGAGATCATCGCCACGAACATGCCGAGCATCAGGCCCGACAGGGCCTCCAGGATCTGCCGGTGCGTCATCCGGACGCCGCCGGAGGTCCCTCCCCCGCTTTCGGCGTCGGCCCGCACACCGGCCGGTGTGGTGGTTGCCATGCGTTTCCTCTGTCTGGTGTGTCTGCCGGGTGGATCCGACTATTGGGTGGTCGTGGTGCGACGGCAGTCGCCGAAGCTCTGCCGGAAGCGCTTCATCAGCAGCGAGAACCGGGCGACGTCCTCGTCGCTCCAGTCGCCGAGCCGCTCGGAGAGCAGCGCGGTCGAGCGCCGGGACAGCTCCTCGAGCTGCTCCAGGCCGGTGTCGCTGAGCCGCAGGATCCGCGAGCGCCGGTCGTCCGGGTCGGGGAGGCGCTCGACCCAGCCCCGGTCCGCGACGTGCGAGACGTGCCGGCTGCACACGGACATGTCCACCGCGAGCAGCTCGGCGAGCCGGCTCAGGCGCATCTCCCCGTGCCGGTGCAGCACGGTCAGGACGGCGGCGGAGCCGGCGGGGCACTCGGGGGGCAGCTGCCGCCCCAGTTCCCGCTTGACGGCGCCGACGCCACTGAGCTGCCTCAGCAGCTCCTCGAGCTGCGCCTGCCTGGCCATCCGGCCCTCCTGGGGCTCCACGGTTCGTTGCTTAAAGCAACCGTAGGAAAAGTTGGTTGCAGTAGGCAAATGAAAACGATGTAGGGCACACCAAAACTTGGCAAAGGCAAGTATTGCGAAAGTGAAGGTTCGGTAAGAGCGCAGGTCAGCGCGGTGCGAGCCGCCGTCGCTCGGGTGGGGCGGTCCTCGCGGGCCCGGCCTTCCGCCGGGGCCCGCCCCGCGCCCCGGTGACGGACCGCACTTGGGCCGGGTCGCCAAGGTTCGCTAGGGTCCTGCCATGGCTAACACCCAGGGCCCCCAGGGCAATTACGACCCGGCCGGCAGCACCCAGATGTTCCGCGCGTTCGTCGACGAGTCGCCGCAGGCGCGTCAGCCGCAGACGGCTTCCGCGGGACCCCGGATCGGCGTGATCCTCGGCATCGTCGCCGCCGTGGTGGTCGTCGCCGCGGTGGCGTGGCTGGCGCTCGCCTAGACCCGCGCGACCCGACGAGCACGACGCCGCCCGGGGCCCCGCCCCGGAACGCATCCGGAACGCATCCGGAAACGCCAGGCCGCCGGACCCCCTGCTCGGGGGCCGGCGGCCTGGCGTTTCGCCGGCCCGGCGTGGGTGGCGTGGGCGGCGCGGGCGGACCGGTCCGGGGCCGGTCGGTCCGCGGTCGGTGCTGGACCGTTCCGCGACCGTTCCGCGATCAGTCCGCGATCAGTCCCTCCCGCAGCTGCGCCAGCGTGCGGGTGAGCAGCCGGGAGACGTGCATCTGGGAGATGCCGACCTCCTCGCCGATCTGCGACTGGGTCATGTTGGCGAAGAACCGCAGCGTGATGATCCGGCGCTCCCGCGGGGGCAGCTTGGCCAGCAGCGGCTTCAGCGACTCCCGGTACTCCACGCCCTCCAGCGCGGTGTCCTCGTAGCCGAGGCGGTCGGCCAGCGAGCCCTCGCCGCCGTCGTCCTCGGGGGCGGGGGAGTCCAGCGAGGACGCGGTGTACGCGTTGCCCACCGCGAGGCCGTCGACCACGTCCTCCTCGGAGACGCCGAGCACCGCGGCGAGCTCCGAGACGGTGGGCGAGCGGTCCAGCTTCTGGGAGAGCTCGTCACTGGCCTTGGTGAGGGCCAGCCGAAGCTCCTGGAGGCGGCGCGGGACCCGCACCGACCACGAGGTGTCGCGGAAGAAGCGCTTGATCTCGCCCACGACCGTCGGCATCGCGAAGGTCGGGAACTCCACCCCGCGCTCGCAGTCGAACCGGTCGATCGCCTTGATCAGGCCGATGGTGCCGACCTGGACGATGTCCTCCATCGGCTCGTTGCGGCTGCGGAAGCGGGCCGCCGCGTACCGGACGAGGGGGAGGTTGAGCTCGATCAGGGTGTCCCGGACGTAGGCGCGCTCCGGGCTGTTCTCGTCGAGCGAGGCGAGCCGCAGGAACAGGGAGCGGGACAGCGTGCGGGTGTCGATGGCCGCCGGGGCGGCGGGCGCCGGAACCGGCGCTTCGTCGAGGCCCGGGACATGGTCGAGCGCGTCGGGCGCGGACGCGCTCTTCGTGAGCGTGAGCACCTTCGAGCTGCCCTGGTCTGCGGACATGCCACCCCCTTTTGGGTCGCGGACGGTCGCGGCCGGCGCTCCGTCGGGGAGCGCAGCCTTCACCTGAATACCGGAGCCTGAGTCCCGGCAAACACGCTTCCCGAAGAATGTCACAAGTCGGCAACGCGCTGTAGTGACTTGTCGACATGTGACCGGTGAATAGGCGCAGCACAGAGGCCGTATGACGGCACGTCACGGCTCAACGGGGCACAGGGGGGCGCACCGTGGATTCCCTCGTGGGGATTATGCCTCGATCCTGTTTGCGGACCTCAGCCGCTGGAAGGAACGGGCGAGCAGCCGCGACACGTGCATCTGGGAGACGCCCAGTTCCGCGCTGATCTGCGACTGCGTGAGGTTGTTGTAGTAGCGGAGCAGCAGGATGCGCTGCTCGCGCTCGGGGAGCTGGACCAGCAGGTGGCGGACCAGGTCGCGGTGTTCGACGCCGTCCAGCGCGGGGTCCTCGTAGCCCAGCCGGTCCAGCAGGCCGGGCATCCCGTCGCCCTCCTGCGCGGCCTCCAGCGAGGTCGCGTGGTACGAGCGGCCGGCCTCGATGCAGGTCAGGACCTCCTCCTCGGAGATCCGCAGCCGCTCGGCGATCTCGGCGGTGGTCGGGGAGCGGCCGAAGGCGGTGGTGAGGTCCTCGGTGGCGGCGTTCACCTGCACCCACAGCTCGTGCAGGCGGCGCGGCACGTGCACGGTGCGGACGTTGTCCCGGAAGTAGCGCTTGATCTCGCCGACGACGGTGGGCATGGCGAAGGTGGGGAACTGCACGCCGCGGTCGGGGTCGAAGCGGTCGATGGCGTTGATCAGGCCGATGGTGCCGACCTGGACCACGTCCTCCATCGGCTCGTTGCGGCTGCGGAAGCGGGCGGCGGCGTAGCGGACCAGGGGGAGGTTGGCCTCGATCAGGGCGCCGCGGACGCGGTCGTGCTCGGGTGTCCCCGGCTGGAGGTGCTTGAGCCGGCCGAAGAGCATCTGGGTCAGGGCCCTGGTGTCCGCGCCGCGGGTGGTGCGGGTGCGCTCGGGGCGGTCGGGCTGCTCCGTGACGGCGGCACGGTCCGCGACGGCGGTGCGGTCCGCGGCGGGGGTCCGTTCCGCGGCGGGGGCGCGGTCGGTGTGCGTGGTCCGGTCCGTGTGCGTGGTCCGTTCCGTGAGCGCCGTGAGCTCGGGCCGTTCCCGTTCCCGTTCCCCGCGCCCGGTGCTCTCGGCGCGGGGCGCGGGCTCCTGCGAGGGCACGGGAGGCGCAGTACTGGCCGGCACGGTCAACTCCACCTCGTCATCCATCAACACATCCGTCAAAAGCGGTCATAGCATCACAAGACGGAACAGAGGGCGCAAGCACCTGCCCCCTGACGTGTTGGTCCCGCGGCGGGCGCCACCGGCTCCGCCGAGCCCTCCCGATCCCTGTCCCCGGCGCGCGAAGGAGCCCCTCGCCGTGATCGGCGAGGGGCTCCGAAAGCGATCCGGAACGGTCAGAATTCGTAGTCGGCGATCACCCAGGTGGCGAACTCGCGCCAGAGGGCGACGCCCGCCTGGTGCTCCGGGTGCTCGATGTAGGCGCGGAGCGCCTCGGCGTCCTCGACGGCGGAGTTGATGGCGAAGTCGTGGGCGATGGGGCGGTCGCTGATGTTCCAGCCGCACTCCCAGAAGCGCAGCTCCGGGATCTTCCCGCCGAGCGAGGCGAAGAGCCGCGCCCCCTCGACGACGCGCGGGTCGTCCCGTTCGACACCGTCGTTGAGCTTGAAGAGGACCAGGTGGCGGATCACGGGAACTCCCGGGTGCGCGGGGGCCGCGGGGCTGCTGCCGTCAGGCGCTGCCGCCGCCCCGGGCGACCCAGGTCATGAAGTCGCCGATGGCGGAGGCGCCCGCGGAGATGCCCTCGAAGCCCATTTCGACATAGCCGGCAGCGGTGTGGGGGTCGGTGATGATCACGTAGAGCGCGAACACCACGACGATGCCCAGTCCTATCGACTTCGCGTTCGCCGCCACCGCGGTCCCTCCCCCGTGCCGCCCGCCCACCTGCTGCCGCCGGGGAGTCTATCCGTGAGCTCCCGTGCCGACGCAACGTGTGCGCGCCCCCTCCCGGGGCCCGCCACCGCCCACGTGTCCGGGCGATCACTTTCGGCCACCGGGCGGTAACTCGACGTCACGTTCGTTGTACGGTGCGCGAGAGGATCGCGCGGCGGGGGCGCCGTGCGTGTCGAGTGCGCGTTACGAAGGGTGGAGCGTCGTGGACCAGTCCGCCGGGATGCGCCTGAACCAGCTTCCGGCCGAGCCGGGCGGGGCACCGGGTGGTCCGGATCTGGCCTCCTCGCCCGCGGAGAAGCAGGCCGCCGCGCGGGGGATCGAACAGCACATCGAGCCCGGGACGCGGAAGGCGGGGAGCCGGGCCGACGAGGACACCGAGGGCGCGGTCACGGCGTTCGGCGCCAAGGACGGCGATGGCTGGGTGACCGCGAAGGGGCTGAAGACGGCCGTGACCACCTGGGACACGCAGGTGAAGAACCTGATGGACCGGCTCGCCTCCGAGAAGGCCGCGCTGCGGGCCGGCGACAACGTCCTCACCGGCACCGACCTCTCCCGGCGACGGTGAAGACGCTGGACTGCCGCTGAGGTAGCCGGGCAAGGGCCGGCCACGCACCCCGGTCGCGGTTCGCCCGCGGCGCTCGGACCCGGGCCTCACGCCTCGATGAACAGCGCGGCCAGGCGGGGGAGCCGACGGGCCATCTCCTGGTCGTCGTCGAAGTCGAAGTCCTCCCCCATGTCCGGCTCCCCCCTATCCGTGTCCGGCCGTGCCGCCGCCTCGAAGTCGCGCCACGCGTCGTAGAAGGCGTCCTCGTCTCCGGTGATCCGCTCGTAGGCCTTGGCGGCGACGTAATGCACGGCCTCGTAAAACAGATCTTCCGGACGCTCCGGGCCACGGGGAGCCGACGCCACCAGGGGGTGCGAGGCCAGGCAGTCGGGAGCTTCGGCCACCCGTTCGTACCAGTGCCGGCCCTGGGCGATCACGCCCGCCCGGAAGTCCATGAAGCTGTCGTCCGAACAGCCGCCCCCGATAAGGTAGGCGGCCGCCCACACGTCCCAGCGGTACAGGGCGTCGTGCCACTCGTCGAACCGTTCCTGGAATTCCAGGATCTCCCGCAGCGGCTTCCCTGCCAGGTGCCGCACGAGGATGCCGTCAAGGGCTTCGCCGGTGCTCGCGGCCTCGGTCCGTGCGGCTTCGACGGTGTCCCAGAACGTGTCGGTGTCCATGGGAGCGGACTGTTCCATGCGCCTACGACAGTGCCGCGGCGGCCTGTTCGCGCACGTACGGATCACGGTCGTGGGCGAGCCGGCCGAGGACCCGTGGGCGCGACTCGGTCGACGACGCGTGACGTCAGAAGGGAGGTTCGAGATCGCCGCGACCGTCGCTGTGCGGCCCCCCGTCCCAGGCTTCTTCCTGGAGGGGTTCAGGACCGGGGTCGCAGTGGCCCCACGCTTCGAGGGCCTTCCAGGCGACGCGCCGGTCGGCATCGCGGCTGCCGGTGTCCAGGACGGCGCGCGCGTGCACGGCGAGGTGGTCGCGGTGTTCGGCGAGTGCGGGGTGCTCGGCGAGGATGAGCGCGGCGACGACGGCGGCTTCGCGCACGTCCTCGTGAGGGTCCTGGAGGAAGGGCGCGACGGCCCGGTAAAGCACCGGGCGCAGGTCTCGGAAGGCGGCCAAGGGACCGTCGGCGAGGAAGCCGGGGACGTACTGCTGGATGCGGCCGACCGTCTCGTCGGAGGCGCCGTAGGCCGTGGAAGCCAACCAGCTCAACAGCGCTGCCCGGACCGGGATCGCGCGATAGGGCCGGAGCGTCATGGCCGCCGGGTGGGCGAGGATGCCCGCCACATACACGGCGACGGGGGCGGTGGCTCCGTAGACGGTGTTCTGGTGGCCGACCAGCTCACCCAACTCCGACAAGGCGCTGACCTGCACCTCGGGGTCAAGCTCCAACAGCAGTGCCAGAACCCGGGGGAGGTCCTCACCGCTCCCGCATGCGGTCTCGAGCGAACGCCAGTCGGTCTCCGCCAGAACTGCCTGGTAGGGCGGCACGTCACACCATCGGAGCGCCCGGGCGTCGAAACGGCTGTGGTTCACAGGGCAAACGTAGACCGGACCCTTGTCCAGCACGGGCACGACGAAGGGCCCGGTCCATCGGACCGGGCCCTTCGTCTGTCAGCGGTAGCGGAGGGATTTGAACCCTCGGTGACTTGCGCCACACTCGCTTTCGAGGCGAGCTCCTTCGGCCGCTCGGACACGCTACCGAGGGAGACTTTACAGCACGGTGGGCGCTGCGAAGAAATCCGTACCCGGGACCGGTTCCGCGCCCGGTCAGCGGGCGCGGAAGAAGTCCGTGAGCAGCGCCGCGCACTCGTCGGCGAGGACCCCCTCGATCACCTCGGGCCGGTGGTTGAGGCGGCGGTCGCGGACCAGGTCCCACAGGGAGCCGGCGGCGCCCGCCTTGTCGTCGCGGGCGCCGTAGACGACCCGGTCGACGCGCGACTGGACCAGGGCCCCGGCGCACATCACGCACGGTTCCAGGGTCACCACCAGCGTGCAGCCGGGCAGCCGCCACTCCCCCCGCGCGGCGGCGGCCCGGCGCAGGGCCAGCACCTCGGCGTGGGCGGTGGGGTCGCCGGTGGCCTCGCGCTCGTTGTGGGCGGCGGAGAGCACGGTGACGCCGTCTGGGGCGAGCACGACGGCGCCCACCGGGACGTCGCCCCCGGGCAGCGCGGCCCGCGCCTGTTCCAGCGCGAGGCCCATGACGGACCGCCAGGGGTCGCGCACCGGGTCGTGCACGGCACCGGAGGGGGAGTCGGTACGGTTCCGCCCCGCGCCCGGGAGGGGGCGCGGGGCGGTCGGGTCGTTGGTCACACGGGGACGTTAGCGGACCGTCTCCAGGACCTCGGAGGCGCCGAGCGTCTCGGCGATGGCGTTGAGCGCGTCGTCCGCCTCCAGCGAGCGCAGCTCCTTCTCGGTGACGCCGAGGTCCTCGAGGATCTCGCCGTCGCCGACCGGGCCGTGCGGCACGGGGCCGCCACCGGTCACGCCGCCGTCGTCGTCATCGGATTCGTCGGCCAGGTCCTGGGGTTCTCCGTCCTCGGTGCCGTCCAGGTCCAGCGCGTCCAGGTCGGTGCTGTCGTCCTCCTCCGGCTCGCGGCCGAGCACATCGTCGGTGAGCAGGATCTCGCCGTACGAGCTGCGGCGGGCGGCCGCGGCGTTGGACACGTAGATGCGAGGGTCGTCCTCACCGTCCACGCGGACGACGCCGAACCAGGCGTCCTCCTGCTCGATCAGCACCAGCACCGTGTCGTCGTCGGGCGAGGCTTCGCGGGCCAGGTCGGCCAGGTCCGCCAGGGTCTCCACATCGTCGAGCTCCGTGTCGCTCGCTTCCCACCCGTCTTCGGTGCGCGCGAGCAGTGCGGCGAAGTACACCGTGACTCTCCCACTGGTCATAGGCGTGCCGGTTGGGGGTCCCCCCGGCGGGGTCGCGGGCGGGGAACCGATGTGTACGAGGACCCGCCCACTCGGAATCGTGGCAGAAACCTCGCGCCCAGGGGATGTCTTCGACCGGCTGTGTCTGGCTCTTTTGATCGTGACCGGCCGCGGACCCCCTTTCCGCGCCGGGCGCGTCGCGCTGCGCCTACCAGCGGAAGGTGCTCATGCGCAGGGCGTGGCGCAGGCGTGCCGCCTTGGCGCGGCGGGGCTGCACGCGGTCGCGCAGCTCGCGCGCCTCGGCCAGGTCGCGCAGGAACTGGGCCCGACGGCGGCGCCGTTCCTCGTCCGTCTCGGGGGGCCGGACCGGGCGGGGCGGGGGCAGCGGTTCCTCGCCCGCGCGGCGCGTGCCGGCCGGCGCGGTGCCGGCGCGGGGGCGGGACGGGGTGTCCGCCGGTGAGCGTGAGGCGGTGTCGGCGCGGGCCCGCGAGCGGGAGGACGACGACGACTCCGCGGCGCGCGGCTTCGGCTGCTTCGGTTCCGCGCCCCTGGCCTTGGCCTTGGCCCTGGCTTCGGTCCCGGTCCCGGGCCCGGTTCCTGCCCCGGTCCCGGTTCCTGCCCTGGTCCCGGTTCCTGCCCCGGTTCCGGCTTCGGTCCCGGTTGCGGGCTCCGGCGTCACGTCCCAGGCTTCCTGCCCCTGCCCTCCCTGCCCTTGCCCCTGCCCCTGCTTCTGCCCAGGTGCCGCTGACGGGGCCGCCTGAGCCGCCGCCGCCCCCCGGGCCGTCCGTGCGGGCGCCGACTGCCGTCGGGCCGCCTGCCGCCGGGGTTCCTGCTCTCGGGAACTGCGGTCGGGCACAGTGTCACCACCCCGGTCCGTTACGTCCGTGTTCCTTCCACCTTCCCTCGGACGGCGTATTCGATGCCGCCCCGCCCGCGGCGGGCGCCTCCCCGCGGAGGACCGGACGGGCTGGTGGGTGGGCTCCTCGTGCCCGGTTACTGTGGAGCAATGCGTCTCCACGTCGTCGACCACCCGCTGGTCGCCCACAAGCTCTCGACCCTGCGCGACCGGCGCACCGATTCCGCGACCTTCCGTCGGCTCGCCGACGAGCTCGTCACCCTGCTGGCCTACGAGGCCACCCGTGACGTGCGTACCGAGCAGGTCGAGATCGAGACCCCGGTGGCCACCACCACCGGTACCCGCCTGTCCCACCCGCGTCCCCTGGTGGTGCCGATCCTCCGGGCCGGCCTGGGCATGCTGGACGGCATGGTCCGGCTGCTGCCGACCGCCGAGGTGGGCTTCCTGGGCATGGTGCGCAACGAGGAGACGCTGACCGCCTCCACCTACGCCACCCGCATGCCGGAGGACCTCTCCGGGCGCCAGGTGTACGTCCTGGACCCGATGCTGGCCACCGGCGGCACGCTGGTCGCGGCGATCCGCGAGCTGATCGACCGCGGTGCCGACGACGTGACGGCCGTGGTGCTGCTGGCCGCGCCGGAGGGCGTGGAGGTCATGGAACGGGACCTGGCGGACGTGCCGGTCACCGTGGTCACCGCCTCCATCGACGAGCGGCTCAACGAGAACGGCTACATCGTGCCGGGCCTCGGCGACGCGGGCGACCGCATGTACGGCGCGGCCGAGTAACCCACGCCACCCGGCACAGCCCCGTCCCGCCGAGCACGGGGCCCCACCCGGCACAGCCCCGTCCCCGCCAGGCACGGCCCGCACGGCCCTGCTGCGCCCCGCACGGCCCTGCTCCGCCCCGCCGGCCCGGCACAGCCCCGTCCCCGCCAGGCACGGCCCCGCCCGCCCGGCTCCCGGCGGGACCGCCCGGACGACACCGCCCTCCCGGCGGAACACCGGCCCGACGCCGGTTCCGTCGGGAGGGCGCGCGCATGTCCTCCCGCAGTCGCCGCACGTCAGGCGGCTCCGGCGGCCCCACACCCGCCGGTGCCCGCCAGTGCCTGCCGGTGGCTCCCGGTGCCCCGCCGGTGCCCGCCGCGACGGGCTCCGACTCAGCAGGCCTGCCGGGACGCCTTCGCCTTCGCCTTCGCCTTCGGCTCCGGCTCCGGCGCGGTCAACGCGGCCAGCGCCTTCTCGGCCGCGGCGGGCGCGGCCAGGTCCTTGAACCCGTCGCCGATGATCAGATCGACCACCGGGGTCTTCGCCTTCTCGTCCGGCTCACGCGCCGCGTCCGGCTGGAGCTCCGCGCCGGCGAGCTGCGTGCCGAGCACCGGCAGCACCGTGTCGGCCGTCTCCGGGCCGCCCCGCAGCAGCCCCGCGCTCTTGACCTTCTTGTCGTACTCCTTGGGCGCGTTGCCCACCTCGCCGATCTGGAAGCCGCGCTTCTTCAGCTCGTCGGCGGTCTTCTTGGCCAGCCCGCCACGGGTGGTCGCGTTCAGCACGTTGACGGTGATGCCGTCGGGCCGGGGGTAGACCTTCGCCGGCGTGGGCGAGGGGCTCGGGCGGGTGGCGCACTGGGCCCGCGCACCGGCCGCCGACGCCTCGCCGCCTCCGGTGAAGACGTCGATCAGTTGCAGCGTGCCCCAGCCGAGCAGCCCGAGCAGGGCGACGGGGAGCGCGGTCAGCGCGACGACTCTGCGGCGCTTCTTGGGCCGACGCATACGGGGGTAGGTCTTCCCCGTCACGCGGTACCGGCCGCCCATGCCGGGTGGGGTCAGCATGCTCATGAGCGCAGCGTAGTGCGCCCGGCCGGGGATGCCTACAAGACGATCATCATCCTGGCGGGAGTCAACCCGAAAGGGGCAACAGCTGCCGCCGGTCAGTCCAGTTCGAGCACGCGGGCGTGCAGGACCTGACGCTGCTGGAGCGCGGCGCGGACCGCGCGGTGCAGGCCGTCCTCCAGGTAGAGGTCGCCCCGCCACTTCACGACGTGCGCGAAGAGGTCGCCGTAGAAGGTGGAGTCCTCGGCGAGGAGGGTCTCGAGGTCGAGCTGGCCCTTGGTCGTCACGAGCTGATCGAGGCGGACCGGGCGCGGCGCGACGTCCGCCCACTGCCGGGTGCTCTCCCGGCCGTGATCGGGGTACGGCCGGCCGTTTCCGATGCGCTTGAAGATCACACGGAAAGCCTACCGGGGATGGTGTGCTCGGCGCAGCCACTGGGGGTGAACCGTGCGCTTACGGGCGCGGGCGGCCCGATCCCGCGGGACCGGACCGCCCTGGACCCTCCGTCATGTGGCCTTGGCCGCCTTCGCGGCCTTGGCGGCGGCCTTCATCTCCTGCTTGTGGGCGCGGACCTTCGTCAGCGAGTCGGGGCCGGTGATGTCCGCCACCGAGCGGTAGGAGCCCTCCTCGCCGTACGCGCCGGCCGCTTCGCGCCAGCCTTCGGGGCGGACGCCGAGCTGCTTACCGAGCAGGGCGAGGAAGATCTGCGCCTTCTGCGCGCCGAACCCCGGCAGCTCCTTCAGCCGCTTCAGCAGGTCCTTGCCGCTCGCGACGTCCCGCCACACGCCCTCGGCGTCGCCGTCGTAGTGCTCCACCAGGTACTGGCAGAGCTGCTGGATGCGCCCGGCCATCGAGCCGGGGTAGCGGTGCACGGCCGGCTTCTCGGAGAGCAGCGCGGCGAAGGCCTCCGGGTCGTGGGCGGCGATGTCGTGGGCGTCCAGGTCGTCCGCGCCCATCCGGTCGGCGATGGTGCGCGGCCCCTTGAACGCCCACTCCATCGGGACCTGCTGGTCGAGCAGCATGCCGACCAGCGCGGCGAGGGGGCTGCGGCCGAGCAGCTCGTCGGCCGGGGGGTCCTGGGCGAGGTGGAGAGTGACGTCCATGCCCCGATGATCCCGCGCCCCACCCCGTCCCGCTCCCCGGCCCCCGCCTCCGCCGCCGTCAGACGCCGTGGGGAGCAAGGACCGGGAGGGACCTGCAGGCACCGGAAGGCGCCGGGAGGCACCGGGAGCACCGGGAGCACCGGGACGCACCGGGAGGGGCCCGGAGACCCGGCTCCCGAGACAGAGCCCCGCGGCGGCCGACGGATCAGGGACCAGGGATCAGGGCCGCTCGACGCGGTCCCCCTCGATCCGCTCCGCCTCCGGCACGTCCGCCCGCTGCTCCGGCACCGCCGCGTCCGCGGCGGCGGACCCTTCGCGGCGCCGGGCCGCGGCCCGGGACAGCGCCAGCGCCACCGGCTGGGTGTAGCGCGCGGTGAGGGGGCCGACGATCACCAGGATCAGGACGTACGCCGTGGCCAGCGGACCGAGCCGGGGCTCGATGCCGGAGGTCACCGCGAGCCCGGCGATCACGATGGAGAACTCGCCGCGCGCCACCAGCGTGCCGCCGGCCCGCCAGCGGCCGTTGACCGAGATCCCCGCGCGCCGGGCCGCCCAGTAACCGGTGGCGATCTTGGTGAGGGCGGTGACCACGGCCAGCGCCAGCGCCGGCAGCAGCACCGGCGGGATCGCGGCCGGGTCGGTGTGCAGGCCGAAGAAGACGAAGAACACCGCGGCGAACAGGTCCCGCAGCGGCGAGAGCAGGTGGTGCGCGCCCTCCGCCGCCTCGCCGGAGAGGGCGATGCCGACCAGGAACGCGCCGACCGCCGCCGACACCTGGAGCTGCTGGGCGATGCCGGCCACCAGCAGGGTCAGGCCCAGCACGACCAGCAGCAGCTTCTCCGGGTCCTGGTGCGAGACGAAGCGGGATATGTGCCGCCCGAACCGGACCGCCAGGAAGAGCACCAGTCCGGCGACGCCCAGGGCGATCGCCAGGGTCACGCTGCCCGCGGCGAGGCCGGTGCCGGCCAGCAGGGCGGTGATGATCGGCAGGTAGACGGCCATCGACAGGTCCTCGAGGACCAGGATGCTCAGGATCACCGGGGTCTCCCGGTTGCCGACCCGCCCGAGGTCGTTCAGCACCTTGGCGATGACGCCGGAGGACGAGATCCAGGTGACGCCCGCGAGCACCACCGCCGCCACCGGGCCCCAGCCCAGCAGCAGCGCCATCGCGGCGCCCGGCAGCGCGTTGAGCGCCATGTCGACCAGACCGGCCGGGTACTGCGTCTTGAGGTTGGTGACCAGGTCGGTCGCGGTGTACTCCAGGCCCAGCATCAGCAGGAGCAGGATCACCCCGATCTCCGCGCCGATCGCCACGAACTCCTCGCTCGCGCCGAGCGGCAGCAGCCCGCCCTCGCCGAAGGCGAGGCCCGCCAGAAGATAAAGGGGAATGGGGGAGAACTGGAACCGGCCGGCGAACCGGCCGAGGAGGCCCAGCCCGAGGATGATGGCGCCGAACTCGATCAGGAAGGTCGCGGTCGAGTGCACTCGATCACTCCTGCCCGAGAATCGCGGCGGCGGCTTCGACGCCCTCGCGGGTGCCGATCACGATCAGGATGTCTCCGCCCGCCAGACGGAAGTCCGGCGCCGGCGAGGGGTACGCCTGGGTGCTGCGCATCACCGCGACGATCGACGCCCCGGTGCGCGTCCGCATCTGCGTCTCGCCCAGGCACCGGCCGTTCCAGCGGGCGGTGCCGGAGAGCTCGATGCGCTCGGCGACCAGGCCGAGGTCGTTGGCGGAGAGCAGGCTGGGGCTGTGGTGGGTCGGCATGAGCGCGTCGACCAGCGCCGTGGACTCGCCCGCGGTGAGGTGGAGCGACACCTCGGCGGCGTCCGGGTCGTCCTTGCGGTAGGCGGTGAGCGTGCGGCTGCCGTCGCGCTGCGCCACGACCGAGATGCAGCGGTGCTCCCGTGTGGTCAGGTCGTACCGCACCCCGATTCCTGGGAGGGGCGTGCTGCTGAGGCGTGGAATACCCACGGCAGTCCCTTTCGCGTACGTTCGTCCGGATTCGTACCGGACGGTATGTGTAATAGGCAGGTAAAGCCTGCCCAGCAACCTTAGGTGACCGCACGCGAAAGCCCGGCTCGCGTCCGAACCGCGGCCGACCTGCCGCCTCCCCGCGGCCGGAAACCGTGGCCGGACTGCCGCCTCCCCGGCGGCCGGAACCACGCCGCCCGCGGCTGAGCCGCTCCCGCCCCGCGAACCCGGCCGCGGGGCGGGAATGCATTCCGGTCAGGCGGGTTCGACCGGCATCCACAGCTCGCAGGTCGCTGTGGAAAAGTCGTCCGCCCGATCCAGTACGGCGACGATCGACGGCCCCGGCCGCAGCCGCCACGGGTTGGAGGGGAACCACTCGGTCGCGGTCGCCGCCCAGGTGTCCTGCAGCGCCTGCGGGTGCGGGCCGGAGCTGCGGAACACCGCCCAGGTGCCGGCCGGGACGTCGATCACGTCGAGGTCGTCCGGGACGGAGGCGCCCTCGGGCACGGCGACCCCGTGCAGGTAGGTCAGCTCGCTGCCCTCCGCCGCGTCCGGGGCGATGTCGGCGGTGACCTGCAGCAGGCCCTCCGGCTCCGTGGCCCCGAGGGCCTTGAGCCGCCCGTGCTCCTCCACGGGCAACGAGGTGATGTGGCGCTGGATGTGCGGATTGACGCCCTGGTGGATCAGCGGGACCCGGGCCGCGTGGCCGATCAGGCGGAACGCGGGGCGGTCGGTGAGGCGGGTGTCCATGGGGGTGCTCCCTTCGACGGTCAGGCGGAACCTGAGGTGGGGTTGTGTCCGAAGGGGGCCTCCGTCGCGGCGGACCTCACCGGGACCGGCGCCGTGCACCGCCCGGAACGCCCTGCCGAACGCCTCGGCGGAGCCGTAGCCGTGCCGGACGGCGATGCTCAGCAGGTCGCCCTCGCCCCGGATCACGTCCGCGGCGGCGACCGTCATGCGGCGGCGCCTGACGTACTCCGACAGCGGCATGCCGGCCAGCGACGAGAACATCCGGCGCAGGTGGTACTCCGTCGTCCCGAGCTCACGGGCCGTGGCGTGCACGTCGAGGTCGTCCTCGGTGAGGTGTTCCTCGACCAGGTCGACCAGCTTGTTGAGTGCCGAGATCACGAGGCCTCCTTCCGACAGCCACCCTGCCGGTGCGCGCCCGGCCACCGCCCGATCGTTGCGGTCCGGTCCGATCAGCCTGCCGGTCCCACGCCGCCGCCGGGCGGGGAACGCCGAAGGGCCCCCTGTTTCCAGGGGGCCCTTCGACATCGTGCCCGGTGAGGCACTGGCGGAGGATACGAGATTCGAACTCGTGAGGGGTTGCCCCCAACACGCTTTCCAAGCGTGCGCCCTAGGCCTCTAGGCGAATCCTCCGGGAAGAACATTACATGACTCCCGACGGTGGTCGCGAACTCGTTCTCACCGCCCGGATCAGGTACCCTGTGTGGAGCCCCTCACGTGGCGCTATCTGACTGAACTCCCCCAGGGCCGGAAGGCAGCAAGGGTAGGTCGGCTCTGGCGGGTGCGTGGGGGGCGCTTGCGTTCGCGGGGCTCGGCGCGCGTCCCTGTGGGGCTGTCCACAGGCACTCCGGTATGTCGGTCCACGCCTATAACCTCGTAGGCGTGTCGTCTCTCGCGCTGTACCGCCGCTACCGCCCCGAGTCCTTCGCCGAGGTCATCGGGCAGGAGCATGTCACCGACCCGCTGCAGCAGGCGCTGCGGAACAACCGGGTCAATCACGCGTACCTGTTCAGCGGTCCGCGCGGCTGCGGCAAGACGACCAGCGCCCGCATCCTGGCCCGCTGCCTGAACTGCGAACAGGGCCCGACACCGACGCCGTGCGGCGAGTGCCAGTCCTGCCGCGACCTGGCGCGCAACGGCCCGGGCTCCATCGACGTCATCGAGATCGACGCCGCCTCGCACGGTGGTGTGGACGACGCCCGCGAGCTGCGCGAGAAGGCCTTCTTCGGCCCCGCGTCCAGCCGCTACAAGATCTACATCATCGACGAGGCGCACATGGTCACCCCGCAGGGCTTCAACGCCCTGCTGAAGGTGGTCGAGGAGCCCCCGGAGCACCTCAAGTTCATCTTCGCGACCACGGAGCCCGAGAAGGTCATCGGCACCATCCGCTCCCGGACGCACCACTACCCCTTCCGCCTGGTCCCGCCCGGCACGCTGCGCGAGTACCTGGGCGAGGTGTGCGGCAGGGAGGAGATCCCGGTCGAGGAGGGCGTGCTCCCGCTGGTCGTGCGCGCGGGCGCCGGTTCCGTCCGTGACTCCATGTCCGTGATGGACCAGCTGCTCGCGGGCGCCGGCGAGGACGGCGTGACGTACGCCATGGCCACCGCGCTCCTCGGGTACACCGACGGCTCGCTGCTGGACTCCGTGGTCGAGGCCTTCGCCACCGGGGACGGGGCGGCGGCCTTCGAGGTCGTCGACCGGGTCATCGAGGGCGGCAACGACCCGCGGCGCTTCGTCGCGGACCTGCTGGAGCGGCTGCGCGACCTGGTGATCCTGGCCGCGGTGCCGGACGCGGCGGACAAGGGGCTGATCGACGCCCCGGCCGACGTGCTGGAGCGGATGCAGGCCCAGGCGTCCGTCTTCGGCCCGGCCGAGCTGAGCCGTGCGGCGGACATCGTCAACGAGGGCCTCTCCGAGATGCGCGGCGCCGCCTCGCCGAGGCTGCAGCTCGAGCTGATCTGCGCGCGGGTGCTGCTGCCGGGCGCGTACGGGGACGAGCGGTCGCTGATGGCCCGCCTCGACCGGATCGAGCGCGGGGTCAACTTCTCGGCCGGAGCGGGAGCCCCGGCCATGGGGTACGCCCCGGGGCCGGACGCCCACGGGCCCGTCGCGGCCCGGGCCGCGGTCCGCCCCGGCGGTGCCGTGCCGCCGCCCGGGCAGCCGTCGGCGCCGGTCGCCGCACCGACGCCTCCGCCCGCCGCGCCCGCCCCGGCGGCTCCGGCGGCGCAGCAGCCTCCCGCCGCGGCTCCCGGCCCCGCTTCGACTCCCGCTCCGACTCCCGCTCCGGCACCGGAGCAGGCCCCGGCGGGCCCGGCCCCCGCCGCGCCCGGCGCGTGGCCGACCACGGCCCCGGCCGGAGGCGGACGCCGCCCCGGCGGCTGGCCCACGGCCGCGCCCACGGGCGGCGGCGCCCCCGCGGCGCGCCCGGCCGCCCCCTCCCCGGCGCCGGCCCACCCGCAGGCACCTGCCCAGGCCCCGGCCGCAGCCCAGGCTCCGGCCGCTCCCGCGCCGGTCCAGGCAGCTCCCTCGGGCGGGCTGGACCCGCGGAACCTGTGGCCCAACATCCTCGAGGCGGTGAAGAACCGCCGCCGGTTCACCTGGATCCTCCTCAGCCAGAACGCGCACGTGGCGGGCTTCGACGGCACCACCCTGCAGATCGGCTTCGTCAACGTCGGCGCCCGCGACAACTTCGCGAGCAGCGGCAGCGAGGACGTGCTCCGCGCGGCGCTGGCCGAGGAGTTCAACGTCCAGTGGAAGATCGACGCCGTGGTCGACCCGAGCGGCGGCTCCGCGCCCCCGTCCGGAGGCGGCGGCTTCGGCGGCGGCGGTCACAGCGGCGGCCCCGGTGGTGGCTTCGGCGGTGGCCCCAACGGCGGCGCGGGCAGCGGGGCGACGGCGTACCAGCGCCCGGCCCCCCCGCAGCAGGCGCCCGCGACGGCACCTCCGCAGCAGCAGGTCCCGGCGCCCGCCCAGCGTCAGGACCGCCCCTCCGCGCCCCCGCAGCAGCAGGCCCCGGCGCCCGCCCCGGAACCGCGGAAAATCGTGGCGCCGGAGGACGACATGCCGGCTCCGGACGACCCCGACCTCGACGAGTCGGCCCTCTCGGGGCACGAGCTCATCGTCCGGGAGCTCGGTGCGACGGTGGTCGAAGAGGTCGTCCACGACTAGGACGCAGGCCAGGGCCGAGCCTGCCAGGTGCACGCCGGGTGCACGCCGGGTCCGGTCGGGTGCACGCCGGGTCCGGTCGGGTCCGGTCGGGGTGTGCGCCGGTCCGGCCCAGGGGGCTGGAGGAAGCTCCAACGCCATGCCCCGCGTCCGCTGGGCGGGGCCTACAAGGGGCGGCCGGTTCGCCCGTTAGGCTGAGCACGTGAAGGTCCTCGTCATCGGCAGCGGTGCCCGCGAACACGCCCTGTGCCGCTCCCTGTCCCTCGATCCCGCCGTCACCGCGCTGCACTGCGCCCCCGGCAACGCAGGAATCGCCGAGGTGGCGGAGCTGCACCCGGTCGACGCCACCGACGGCGACGCCGTCACCGGGCTCGCCCGTGAGCTGGAGGCCGATCTGGTCGTCGTCGGCCAGGAGGCCCCGCTGGTCGCGGGCGTCGCCGACGCCGTGCGCGCGGCGGGCATCCCCGTCTTCGGCCCCTCCGGTGAGGCCGCCCAGCTCGAGGGCTCCAAGGCCTTCGCCAAGGACGTGATGGCCGCCGCCGGCGTGCCCACCGCCCGGTCCTACGTGTGCACCACCGCGGAGGAGGCCGCCACGGCGCTGGACGCGTTCGGCGCCCCCTACGTCGTCAAGGACGACGGCCTGGCCGCCGGCAAGGGCGTCGTCGTGACCGACGACAGGGAGGCCGCCAAGGAGCACGCCGCCGCCTGCGAGCGCGTGGTGATCGAGGAGTACCTGGACGGCCCCGAGGTCTCCCTCTTCGCCGTCACCGACGGCACCACGGTCGTCCCGCTCCAGCCCGCCCAGGACTTCAAGCGCGCGCTCAACAACGACGAGGGCCCCAACACCGGTGGCATGGGCGCCTACTCGCCGCTGCCCTGGGCCGACCCGGCGCTGGTGGACGAGGTCATGGCCTCCGTCCTGCAGCCCACCGTGGACGAGATGCGCCGCCGCGGCACCCCGTTCTCCGGCCTGCTGTACGCCGGTCTGGCGATCACCTCGCGCGGGGTGCGGGTGATCGAGTTCAACGCCCGCTTCGGCGACCCCGAGACCCAGGTGGTCCTGGCCCGCCTGCGGACCCCGCTGGCCGGCCTCCTGATGGCCGCCGCCACGGAGAACCTGGGCGACCTGGAGCCGCTGCGCTGGAGCGACGAGGCCGCGGTCACCGTGGTCGTCGCCTCGCACAACTACCCCGGCTCCCCCCGTACCGGTGACCCCGTCACCGGTCTGGACGAGGTCGCCGAGAAGGACGCCCCGCACGCCTACGTGCTGCACGCCGGCACCCGCCGCGAGGGCGACGCGGTGGTCAGCGCGGGCGGCCGGGTGCTGTCGGTCACCGCGACCGGCTCCGACCTCACCGAGGCCCGCGACCGCGCCTACACCGCGGTGGCCCGCATCAACCTCGACGGCTCCCAGCACCGTACGGACATCGCCCTGAAGGCCGCCATGGGCGCCTGACCGGCCACCTGGCGCCTCACCGGCCACCGGCACATCACCGGCCACCGGCACCTGACCCAGCACCACCGCGGTCCGCCGCCGCCCGCCGCGGCACACGACAGGCCCCGGATCTCCCGCCCCCCGAGGGCCGGAAATCCGGGGCCTGATCTTTGCGCTGCGTCATCCACCTTTCCCCAAAGCCATTCCATCGAGTGAGCGATGGCCGGTATGGCTGACTGGGGTCCGGAGCCCAACTAGTGTGCCCCGCGAGCGTTCCGGCACTTGGCCCACAGGCATTGCGATGTCCGGGCCCGGTGCCACAGTGGGGGCATGGGAAGCGGACAGACGACGGACGGACGACGGACGCGGAGGGGGTGAGGTCCGGTCGTGACCGGTACGGGCATGGAGGCCGGAGCTCTCGGCGCGCGGTCCAGGGCGCTCGCGGTGCTGCGGGTCCGGGGCTGGGCCCTGGCGGCCGCGCTGCTGCCCGCCGGGCTGGCCGTGGTGCTGCTCACGGGCGGTGCCACCGGGCGGCTGACCGGGCAGTTCTGGGACTACGCCCGTCTGGTGACCGGCGTCGTGGCCGTGCTGGTCCTGTCGGTGGCCGCGGCGGTCTCGCTGGTCGTCGCCCGCTCCCGTCCGGCCACCAGCCCCACGGTGCCGATCCCCGAGCGTTCCGCTCCCGATCTCTACCGGCTGGTCCGGGACCTCGCCGACCGGCTGGGCGTCCCGGCGCCGTCGTCCATAGAGCTGACCCCGGACTGCGACAGCTGGCTGGAGGACCGCTCGCATCCGTCCCACGGGACCGGGGCCGGCCGCCCGACGTCCCTGCTGCGGCGTCTGGCCGATCCGCACCGGCGTGACCGGACGGCTCCGGTGCTGGTGATCGGCTCCCCGTTCCTGTGGTGGATGCGGGTGGGCGAACTGCGCGCCGTGCTCGCCCCGGTGGTGGCCGGCACGGGTCCTTCCGCCCACCCGGACATAGCCGCGGCCCGGCGGTTCGTGCGCGGTCTGGACGCGGCGATGGCCGTGGCCGCCGACCCGCAGCGGCGCGGGGTGGTCCGGCTGGTGCTGGCCGGGGTGGCCAGGGTGGTGCGGCTGATGCTGCGCGGCTGCGCGCCGCACGCGGCGGAGATGGAGCGCGGGGTGGCCGCGGCGGCCGCCGAGCGCGCACAGGCTGTGGACCACGGGCTGCGGATCGTCGCCCAGGAGCAGGTCGGGCTCGCCTACGCGGGCTGGGACCGGCTGCTGACCCGGGTGGCGCTGCCCGCCTGGCGGATGCGGCGGTGGCCGTCCCGGCTGGACGTCGGCGTGGTCGCCGCGCTCACCGAGCTGTCGCGCCGCGACCGGCTGGCCGAGGGATTCGCCTCCCGGCTCGGCGAACGCCCGGCCTGCGACCTGCTGGAGGAACCGGGAGCCGTCGACGAGGCCGCCTCGCTGCTCGCCGCCCGGCTCTTCCACGGGACTCCCGCCGGGCCCGGCGGGCAGTGGGCCCCGGTGGAGTGGCAGGAGTACCCGGAGGAGGTGGTGGACCGCACCTGGCGTACCGAGGCGGACCGCCTGCACCGGGTCCTGGACGGGCTGGGCCCGCACCAGGCCCCCGGCGACCGGACCCTCGCCCGGGTCCTGGACCACCTGGCCCCCGCCGCCGACGACACGGAGGACGGCGCGGAACCCCCCTCGGCCGAGCCCCGCCCGCAGCCCACCGCACCCCACCAGGCCCCCGCCCCGAACAACCACGCGTCGGCGACCCCGGACCACCCGTCCCCGGGCCCGGACGATGCTGCCCCGAGCCCGCACCACGCCCCGGCGCCCCCGCACCACGCCCCGGCGACCCCGCACCACGCCCCGGCGACCCCGCACCACGCGTCGGCGCCCCCGGACCTCCCGTCAGCAGGCGCGGACCACGCAGCCCCGGGCCCGGACCCGGACCCGCAGAGCGACACACCACCCGCCTCCTACGACGATGCCGGCACCGAAGCCGTCACCGACCCGGCCGCCGTCACCGGCCTCGGCCCGGACCCCGTCACCGACACAGCCCTGGACCCCGACCCCGACCCGGACCCCGACCCCGACCCGGACGACGACGACCCCGACCCCGACCCCCTCCGCGACAACGCCCTCGCCGCCGCCCTCGCCGCGGGGATCACCGCCGAGCTGGCCCGCGAGGAGGCCGCGGCTGCGCGGGGGACGGACCGCGGGCCGGTCGCGGCGGCCGGGGGCCCCGGCGCCGGCTCGACCTGGTGGGACGACGGACGCCTCCCGCTGCTCCCGCCCCCGCCGCCCCGCTCCGGCCGCGACCTGCTCGCCGACCACGTCACCGCGATGGTCTGCTGCGCGGCCGTCGACACGGCGGGCGCGTCCCCGGGCCTGGACTGGCTGGACGGCCCCGCCCTCCTGGTGCGCGGCCGTCGGGTCGGCGACCTGGGCCCGAGAGTGCTGAGCCTGGTCGAGGACGGGGACCCCGTGCCCCTGCGCGCCTGGCTGCGCGACCTGGGCGTACGCGCGGAGAAACCGGTACGGCTGGGGTGACCCGGCGGGTCCGACCGTGCCGCCCCCGCCCGGGGGGACGGCCCACGCGAGGAACGGCGCCACCGGCAGGGGAACGGATGCCGGGCCACGAACAACTCGAGGGAGGGGAGCGGTACATGGGCCCTGAGCGGATCCGCCGCTGGGAGTCGGGAGCGTTGGCGCACGGCGTGTCGGATCCGTTCGGCCAGGGGCCCTTACCGTGGCTGCGCGGCGGCGAGACGTACTTCGACGACACGGGGCAGGTCGTGCCCTGGTACGTGGACGAGCCGGGACCGAGCTCCGGCGGCCCCCGCGCCGCCGACGACGTGCACCGGCAGATCAAGGGCTTCGCCTCGCCCGGCGCCGTCGCGCCCGGCGAGTCGATCGACTTCCGGATCACCGTCGAGCCGCCCCAGGAGTTCGGCGTCGACGTCTACCGGATCGGGCACTACGACGGTCACGGCGCCGCCAAGGTGACGAGCAGCCCCCGGCTGCCGGGGCTGGTCCAACTGCCGCCGCTGGTCGCCGACCGCACGGTCTCCTGCCACCACTGGTGGCTCTCCTGGCGGCTGGCCGTGCCCGCCGACTGGCAGCTCGGCGCCTACGTCGCGGTGCTCACCACCGCCGACGGCCACCGCTCGCACATCCCGTTCACCGTCCGCGACAACCGTCCCGCGGACCTGCTGCTCCTGCTGCCGGACATCACCTGGCAGGCCTACAACCTGTACCCGGAGGACGGCCGGACCGGCGCCAGCCTCTACCACGCCTGGGACGACGAGGGCCGCCTGCTCGGCGAGTCCGACGCCGCCACCACGGTCTCCTTCGACCGCCCCTACGCGGGGGCGGGACTGCCCCTGCACGTGGGCCACGCCTACGACTTCGTCCGCTGGGCCGAGCGCTACGGCTACGACCTCTCCTACGCCGACGCCCGCGACCTGCACGCCGGCCGGGTCGACCCGGGCCGCTACCGGGGCCTGGTCTTCCCCGGACACGACGAGTACTGGTCGAAGCCGATGCGCCGCACCGTGGAACTCGCCCGCGACCAGGGCACCTCGCTGGTCTTCCTCTCGGCCAACACCCTGTACTGGCAGGTGGAGCTCGGCCCCTCCGCCTCCGGTGACCCGGACCGGCTGCTGACCTGCCGGAAGCGCCAGGGGCCGGGCCGGGCCGTGCTCTGGCGGGAGGTCGACCGCCCGGAGCAGGAACTGCTCGGCATCCAGTACGGCGGGCGGGTGCCCGAACCGGGGCCGATGATCGTCCGCAACGCCGGGCACTGGCTCTGGGACGGCACCGGGGCCGTGGACGGCGAGGAGATCCCCGGCCTGGTCGCCGGCGAGGCCGACCGGTACTTTCCGCGCACCCCCCTGCCCGACCACGACGAACGGGTCCTGCTGGCCCACTCGCCGTACCGGGACTCCGCGGGCGTCAAGCGTCACCAGGAGACGTCGCTGTACCGGGCGCCGTCCGGCGCACTGGTCTTCGCCTCCGGCACGTTCGCCTGGTCCCCGGCCCTCGACCGGCCCGGCCACGTCGACCCGCGGATCCAGAAGGCGACCGCCAACCTCCTCGACCGCATCTGCAAACGCGACTGAGCGGCCCCCAGCGCCCCGGCCCGCGGTTCCCTCGACCCTTGCGGTTCCCTCGGCCCTCTGCGGATCCCTCGACCTCCCGCGGGCCCCTCGGCCCCCTGCGGATCCCTCGGCCCCCTGCGGATCCTCCGACCTCCCGCGGCCCCCTCGGCCCCCGCGCCGTCCGACCCTCCGCCCCCCCGCGAACCCCCCAACCTCCCGCGGACCCGCGCCGGTCCGCCCTGCGGACTGCGCGCCCTCGCGGTCCCCCACCGGACCTCTGCGACAATCCACCAGCTTGCCGCGACGGCCCCCGGCTTCCCGCGACGGCCCGCTGCGCGCCCTCCGCGCTCCCCCACCGGACCTCCGCGACAATCCACCGGCTTCCCACGACGGCCCCCGGCTTCCCGCGACGGCCCGCGGCTTCCCGCGACGGCAGGCGGCGGCCCGGAGCGTCCCGCGACGCCCCGCAGCGTCCCGCGATGCCCCCACGCACCCCCGGCGCCCCGAGGCGCCCCCGCACCCCCGGCCTGCCTCGGTTCTCCCGGTACGGGAGAATCGGGGCATTGGACCAACCCACGGGGAGGAACCGTGTCCGGATTCGTCGAAAAGCCCGAGCCCGTCCAGGTGCCGGGCCTGGTGCATCTGCACACCGGCAAGGTGCGCGATCTGTACCGCAACGAGGCGGGCGACCTCGTGATGGTCGCCAGCGACCGCATCTCCGCCTACGACTGGGTGCTCCCCACCGAGATCCCGGACAAGGGCCGGGTGCTCACCCAGCTCTCCCTGTGGTGGTTCGACCAGCTCGCCGACCTGGTGCCCAACCACGTCCTCGGCACCGACCTGCCCGCCGGCGCCCCCGAGGACTGGCGCGGCCGCACCCTGGTCTGCAGGAACCTCGAGATGGTCCCGGTCGAGTGCGTGGCGCGCGGCTACCTGACCGGCTCCGGCCTGGCCGAGTACCGCGAGTCCCGCACGGTCTGCGGACTCGCCCTCCCCGAGGGCCTGGTGGACGGCTCCGAACTGCCCGCCCCGATCTTCACCCCCGCCACCAAGGCCGAGGTCGGCGAGCACGACGAGAACGTCTCCTACGAGGAGGTCGCCCGCAAGGTCGGCGCCGAGGTGGCCGCCCGGCTGCGGCAGACCACCCTGGCCGTCTACGGCCGCGCCCGGGACGTCGCCCGCGACCGCGGCATCGTCCTGGCCGACACCAAGTTCGAGTTCGGCTTCGACGGCGACGATCTGATCATCGCGGACGAGGTCCTGACCCCCGACTCCTCGCGCTTTTGGCCGGCCGACGTCTGGCACCCCGGGCAGGCCCAGCCGTCGTTCGACAAGCAGTTCGTCCGCGACTGGCTGACCTCGGACGCCTCCGGCTGGGACCGCGCGAGCGAGCAGCCGCCGCCGGCCCTCCCGCAGGAGATCGTCGACGCCACCCGCGCCAAGTACGTCGAGGCCTACGAGCGTCTGACCGGCCTCGCCTGGAGCTGAGGCGGGGCGGACACGCCGAAGGCCCCGGTCGTACGACCGGGGCCTTCGGAACTGGAGCGGACGACGAGGCTCGAACTCGCGACCTCAACCTTGGCAAGGTTGCGCTCTACCAACTGAGCTACGTCCGCCTTGCGCCGTGGCGCGAGAGCAACTATACCCAACCTCGCTCGCGAGCGGTACGCGCCGCCGTATGACGGTTCTCGGCGCCCAGCTTGGAGACCGCCGAGGACAGGTAGTTCCGGACCGTCCCGGGGGAGAGCCCGGCCCGCTCCGCGATCTCCGCGACCGGGGCGCCGTCCGACGCCAGGTCCAGCACCTCGGCCTCCCGCGCGGTCAGCGGCGAGTCCCCCGCGCTGATCGCGTCGGCCGCCAACTCCGGGTCCACGTAACGGTTGCCGGCGTGCACGGTGCGGATGATCTCGGCCATGCGCCGCGCGCTGACCGTCTTGGGCACGAACCCGCGCACCCCCGCCGCCAGCGCCCGCTTGAGGTGACCGGGCTGCCCGTGGCTGGTCACCACCAGCACCCTGCACTCCGGCAGTTCGGTCCGCAGGGCTGTGGCGACCTTCACACCGTCCGCGCCCGGCATCCGCAGGTCCAGGACGGCCACGTCCGGCCGGTGCGCCCGCGCCATGGCCAGCGCCTCCGGCCCGGTGGCGGCCTCGGCGACGACCACCAGGTCGTCCTCCAGGGCGAGCAGCGCGGCCAGCGCGCCGCGGATCAGGTGCTCGTCGTCCGCGAGCAGCAGCCGTACCGGCGCGTTCACGACGTTCACGAGGCGTCCTCCGGGTAGTCCGTGCCGTCCGTGCCGTCCGGGGAGGCCAGGAAGGCGCGGGAGCCCGGCGAGCCCGGCGAGCCCGGCGGGACCGTCGCCACCAGGCGGAACGTCGCGCCGTCGCTCCCCGCGGTCAGCGTCCCGTCCACCGCGGCCAGCCTCTCCCGCAGCCCGGCCAGGCCCGAGCCACCCGTGTCCCGGACGTCCTCGACGCCGTCGTTCTCCACCACCAGCACCACCTTTCCGCCGTCCGTCCCGGCGGTCACCGCACACCACTGGGCGTTCCCGTGCCGCAGCACGTTGGTCGTCGCCTCCCGTACCACCCACGCCAGCGCCGACTGGGTCTCGTCGGGCAGGTCCATGTCCTCCACGGACACCTCGCAGTGGATGCCCGCCGCCTCCAGCACCCCGCGGGCGCCGGTGATCTCGGTGCCCAGGTCCGCCCGGCGGTAGCCGCGCACCACCGCGCGCACCTCGCGCTGCGACTCCTGCGCGATCCGTTCCACCTCGGTCATCTGGTCCACCGCCTCCGGCCGCCCGCGCCGCGCCAGCTCCACGGCCAGCTCCGCCTTGAGCGCGATCACCGCCAGGTTGCGCCCCAGCACGTCGTGCAGGTCCCGTCCGAACCGCAGCCGCTCCTCGGCGACGGCCAGCCGGGCACGGTTCTCCCGCGCCTCGTCCAGCTCGTAGACGGTCTCGAGCAGCCAGACGGTGAGGGCGGTGACGAAGCACATGAAGCCGGTGACCAGCACGGTGATCACGGCGGCCACCAGCGCGGCGGGCGGACCGGCCCCGGCGACCAGCGCCAGCGCGCCCACCGCCACACCGGCCCCGCCGACGGCCACCGGGTAGACGGTGGTGTTGCGGACGCCCAGCGCGAGGATGCCGCTCCCCACGGCCAGCACCATCGCGTACACCGAGCCGGCCGCCTGCTGGACCTGCCCGTCGGCCGACCGGTCCGCCACCAGCAGCGCCGCCGCCGCGACACCCGCGGTGAGGAGGCCGAGGGCGTACAGCAGCACCCGCGGCCGGCCACGGTTCCCCCGGGCCCAGTCCAGGGCGCGGGAGGCGGTCAGCGCGCACAGGGCCGCGTGGGCGAGGACGGCCAGGACCACCGGCACCGCCTCGGGGAACCCCAACGGCGCCAGCAGCGGCACGGTGGCCACGGCCTCGGCCACCGCGAAGCTGTGGAACGACCACCGGGTGTAGGTCTCCACCTTCGCCGTGGTGCTCTTGCGCCTCCACCACTGCCGCACGCCGCCGCCCTCCTCCGTCACCCGCCACGCCCCCGGCCGTCCGGGGCCCGTCGACCGCTTCCGCCGGTCAGTGCCGCGGCTCCCAGCGGAACCACCGTCGCACAGCGAACGCCCCGAGCACGATCCACACCAGCAGGGTGCCGACGGCGGTCAGCGTCTCACCGGCCGACAGGGTGCCGAGCCAGCCCTCGCGGATCAGGCGGATCGCCGGCGACAGCGGCAGCACGTCGAAGACCGCGGCCATCGTGTCGGGCAGCATCCCGGTCGGGAAGGCCATGCCGGACGTGATCATGGTGAGGAACAGGAACGGCAGCGAGGTGACCTGGCTGCTCTCCACCGTCCGGGTGAGCCCCGCCGTGGCCGCGCCCAGCACCGCGCACAGCAGGATGCCCAGCACCACGCCCAGCACCAGCAGGTGCGGCGAGCGCGGCATCCCGACGTCCAGCAGCACGGCACAGGCCACGCCCAGCAGCAGCGACTGGACCACGCTGACGGTCAGCACGGGGACCGCGGCGCCGCCGAGGATCTCCGTGTCGGAGGCCTCGCCGGTCCGCAGCCGCTTGAGCACCAGCTCCTCGCGGCGCGCGACGTAGGCGGAGACCAGGGTGGCGTAGACCGCGAAGAGCATCGAGAAGCCGATGCCGGCGGTCACCATCATCACGCCCACGCTGAGTCCGTAGGACGCGAGATCGATCTCCCGCATGCCCTGCTGGACGCTGACCGGCAGCAGCAGCGGAAGCACCAGGCCCGTGATCACGGCGCTGCGGTTGCGGAGCAGCAGGGTGAACTCGGCCCGGGTCAGCGACCACAGGCGGCCCGAGGGCGTGGTCGCCCCCCGGCGCGGGACACGGGTGGCGGTCGTGGGAGTGCTCATGCGGTCTTCTCCGTCTCGCGGGCGCCGCCTCGTCCGACGGCGCCCTCTCCGTTGCCGTGCCGGCCGCCCGCCTCGCGGGCGATGTCGAGGAACGCCTCCTCCAGGGAGGCGGACCGCACGTCGAGCCGGCGCATTTCCACGCCCTCCCGGGCGGCCCAGGTCAGCAGCTCGGTCGCGGTCCGCTGCAGCTCGCGGGTGTGCATCCGCAGCAGCCCGCCCTCGACGCCGTGGTCCACGACGCCCATGGGGGCCAGCGGCGGCAGGTCGGCCGGCAGGAGCCCCGGCGGAAGCTCGAAGGAGATCAGGGAGGGCCGGGCGGCGGTGACCTCGGCGGGCGTCCCGGAGGCGGCGATGACGCCGTCGTGCAGGATGGCCAGCCGGTCGGCGAGGTCCTCGGCCTCCTCGAGGTAGTGCGTCGTCAGCAGCACGGTGGTGCCCCGGTCGCGCAGCGCGCGGACCAGTTCCCAGGTCTCCCGGCGGCCCTCGGCGTCGAGGCCGGTGGTGGGCTCGTCGAGGAAGAGCACCTCGGGGTCGCCCAGCAGCGCCAGCGCCAGGTCCAGGCGCCGCCGCTCGCCCCCGGAGAGCTGCTTGACCTTCACGTCGGTCCGCCCCCGCAGGCCGACCAGCCCCAGCACCTCGGACTCCGGCCGGGCGCCGCTGGTGCAGCCGGCCCACATCCTGGCCGTCTCCGCCACGGTCAGCTCCGACGGGAACCCGCCCTCCTGGAGCATCACCCCGGTCCGCGGCCGCACCAGGGCGCGTTCGGTGTACGGGTCGTGCCCGAGGATCCGCACCCGTCCGCCGGCCGGGCGGTCCATGCCCTCCAGCAGCTCCACCGTCGAGGTCTTGCCCGCCCCGTTGGTGCCGAGCAGCGCGAAGATCTCGCCGCGGCCCACCGAGAAGGAGATCCCGCGCACCGCCTCGTAGCCGCCCCGGTAGACGCGGCGGAGGCCGGTGACCTCGATCACCTGCTCCTGCTTGCTGATGTCCATGGATTCAGCCTGTCGGCGGGCGAGGCCTTGCGGCAGTGCGCGCTGTCATCGGCTCGCATGACAAATGTCAGCCGCGGCGCGGCGCCCCCGTCGCGTTCCTTTCCGGGAAACGCCGAAGGCCCCGATCGGATGACCGGGGCCTTCGAAACTGGAGCGGACGACGAGGCTCGAACTCGCGACCTCAACCTTGGCAAGGTTGCGCTCTACCAACTGAGCTACGTCCGCATTGCCTCCGACCGGCTTTCACCGATCGGCGCGTGTCCCAGCCTACCGGATACGGAGGGATGCTCCGTACCCAGCGGACCGGTGAGAGCGGGTGACAGGGATCGCACACTGCGCCTCCCCCCTGGAAGGGGGGTGTTCTACTACTGAACTACACCCGCACGGTTCGGGGTTCCGGCCTTCCGGCCTCGCCCCTCGGCGTGCTCAGACTCTAACTGATCACCTGGGGTGCAGCGCAAGTCGGCTCCCGCCGCGGGTGCGGCGGGACGCACGGACCGTCAGGAACGGGCGGCGGCGAAGGCCTCGTAGACCCGCTTGGGGATCCGCCCGCGCGCCGGCACCTCCATGCTGTGCGCCTGGGCCCAGGCGCGGACGGCCGCCGGGTCGGGCGCGACCTCGGTCTGCCGGTAGACCTTCCCGGACCGGGCCCGCTTGCGGCCCGCCTCCACGAAGGGGGCCAGCGCGGCGCGCAGCTTCCCGGCGTTGGATTCGTTCAGGTCGATCTCGTACGTCCGGCCGTCGAGGCCGAAAGCGATCGTTTCCGCCGCCTCGGTGCCGTCGATGTCGTCGGAGAGGGTGACCAGGACACGCTGCGCCATGAATATCGGTCCTTTCCTGCGGGCCCCGTCGGGTTCCCGGATGCCGCCCGAACGGTATGACGTGCCGGAACGTCCTCCGGGACGCGAAGTGGATCATCGGGGCCGTCCGGGCCGTCGCGGCCGGCGTTTTTCCGGCCGGCAATTACTTGTACAGGGTTTCTCGGCTAAAGGGGAAGGGCGGAGAAATCCTTTCACGCACCGCTGCCCGGTATCCAGGAGATTCTTCCCGGGATTTTTCCGTGGCTTGACCATCGCTGCCGCAAAACCCGGAAGAAACCCGGAAGATCGGGGAAGAAGCGGCCCGCGAAGTGACCCGTAACACGTAGTTTCCTACTAATCTACTCGCGTAGAAATTTTGTCCGGGTAGTCTGAAGGAACCTGCTCAGCACCACACATCGGGAGTGCCAGTGGCACGCGTCGTAGTCGACGTCATGCTCAAGCCGGAGATCCTCGACCCCCAGGGCCAGGCGGTCCAGCGCGCACTGCCGCGCCTCGGTTTCGAGGGCATCTCCGACGTCCGTCAGGGAAAGCGTTTCGAGCTCGAGGTCGACGGCCCCGTCGACGACGCGGTCCTCGCCCGTATCCACGAGCTCGCCGAATCCTTCCTCGCCAACACGGTGATCGAGGACTTCACCGTCAAGGTGGAGGAAGTCGCGGAGGCGGCGAAGTGACCACCCGTATCGGCGTCGTCACTTTCCCCGGAAGCCTCGACGACCGTGACGCGCAGCGCGCGATCCGGATCGCCGGGGCCGAGCCCGTCGCCCTGTGGCACAAGGACAAGGACCTCAAGCAGGTCGACGCGGTCGTCCTGCCGGGCGGCTTCTCCTACGGCGACTACCTGCGGGCCGGCGCCATCTCCCGCTTCTCGCCGGTGATGGAGACGCTCATCGAGCAGGCCAAGGCCGGTCTCCCGGTCCTCGGCATCTGCAACGGCTTCCAGATCCTCGCCGAGACGCACCTGCTCCCCGGCGCGATGCTGCGCAACAACCACCTGCACTTCATCTGCCGTGACCAGAAGCTGCGCGTGGAGAACGCGGACACCGCCTGGACCTCGGACTACGAGGCGGGCCAGGAGATCCTGATCCCGCTGAAGAACGCCGACGGCCGCTACACCGCGGACGAGTACACGCTCGACAAGCTGGAGGCCGAGGGCCGGGTCGCGTTCCGCTACCTGACCGACGGCCCCGCCGCGGACGGCTACGGCAACCCCAACGGCTCGCTGCGGAACATCGCCGGCATCACCAACGAGGCCGGCAACGTCGTCGGCCTGATGCCGCACCCGGAGCACGCCGTCGAGTCCCTCACCGGCGGCGGCACCGACGGTCTGCCGTTCTTCACCTCGATCATCAAGAAGCTGGTCAGCGCATGAGCCGCACCCCTCTGGACACGGTCGAGCACGCGGCCGAGACCCCCGACGTGGAGCAGCCCTGGGCCGAACTCGGCCTGAGCAAGGACGAGTACGCCCGGATCCGCGAGATCCTCGGCCGCCGCCCGACCGGCGCCGAGCTCGCCATGTACTCGGTGATGTGGTCCGAGCACTGCTCCTACAAGTCCTCCAAGGTCCACCTGCGCCAGTTCGGCGAGAAGGCCCCCGAGTCCGAGGCGATGCTGGTCGGCATCGGCGAGAACGCCGGCGTCGTCGACGTCGGCCAGGGCTACGCGGTCACCTTCAAGGTCGAGTCGCACAACCACCCGTCGTACGTGGAGCCCTACCAGGGCGCCGCGACCGGCGTCGGCGGCATCGTGCGCGACATCATCGCGATGGGCGCCCGCCCGGTCGCCGTGGTCGACCCGCTGCGCTTCGGCGCCGCCGACCACCCCGACACCCGGCGCGTGCTGCCCGGCGTGGTCGCGGGCATCAGCGGCTACGGCAACTGCCTGGGCCTGCCCAACATCGGCGGCGAGGTCGTCTTCGACTCCTGCTACCAGGGCAACCCGCTGGTCAACGCCGGCGCCATCGGCGTGATGCGCCACGAGGACATCCACCTGGCCAAGGCGTCCGGCGCCGGCAACAAGGTCATCCTCTACGGCGCCCGCACCGGCGGCGACGGCATCGGCGGCGCGTCGATCCTGGCCTCCGAGACCTTCGACGACGCCAAGCCGTCGAAGCGTCCCGCCGTCCAGGTCGGCGACCCCTTCCAGGAGAAGCTCCTCATCGAGTGCACCCTGGAGGCCTTCCAGGAGAAGCTGGTCGTCGGCATCCAGGACCTCGGCGCGGCCGGTCTGTCCTGCGCCACCTCCGAGCTCGCCTCCAACGGCTCCGGCGGCATGCGCGTCGAGCTCGACGACGTGCCGCTGCGCGACTCCACGCTCTCGCCCGAGGAGATCCTCATGAGCGAGTCGCAGGAGCGCATGTGCGCGGTGGTGGAGCCGGACAAGGTCGACCGCTTCCTCGAGATCTGCGAGAAGTGGGACGTCATCGCCACCGTCATCGGTGAGGTCACCGACGGCGACCGGCTGGAGATCTACTGGCACGGCGGCAAGATCGTCGACGTCGACCCGCGGACCGTCGCCCACGAGGGCCCGGTCTACAACCGCCCCTTCGCGCGCCCCGACTGGCAGGACGCGCTGCAGGCGGACGACGCCGGCAAGCTGCCCCGCCCGGAGAGCTCCGACGAGCTGCGCGCCCAGGTCCTGCGGCTGGTCGGCTCCCCGAACCAGGCCTCCAAGGCGTGGATCACCGACCAGTACGACCACCTGGTGCAGGGCAACACGGTCCTCGCCCGCACCCAGGGCGACTCCGGCATGATCCGCGTCGACGAGGAGACCGGCCTCGGCGTCGCCATCGCCACGGACGGCAACGGCCGTTACGCCAAGCTGGACCCGTACACGGGCGCGCAGTTGGCGCTGGCCGAGGCCTACCGCAACGTGGCCGCCTCCGGCGCCAAGCCGCTGGCCGTCTCGGACTGCCTCAACTTCGGTTCCCCCGAGGACCCGGCGGTGATGTGGCAGTTCGCGGAGGCGGTGCGCGGTCTGGCGGACGGCTGCCTCCAGCTCGGCACCCCGGTCACCGGCGGCAACGTCTCGCTCTACAACCAGACGGGCACCGCCGCGATCCACCCGACGCCGGTCGTCGCCGTGCTCGGCGTGATCGACGACGTGGCCCGCCGCACCCCGGTCGCCTTCCGCGAGGAGGGCCAGCTGCTCTACCTGCTCGGCGACACGGAGCAGGAGTTCGGCGGCTCGGCCTGGTCCCAGGTCGTCCACGACCACCTCGGCGGCCTGCCGCCCAAGGTGGACCTCGAGCGGGAGCGGCTGCTGGGCGAGATCCTGATCTCCGGCTCGCGGGACGGCATGATCGACGCCGCCCACGACCTGTCCGACGGCGGCCTGATCCAGGCCGTGGTCGAGTCCTGCCTGGAGGGCGGGACCGGCGCGCGTCTGATCGTTCCGGACGGACTGGACGCCTTCACCTTCCTCTTCTCCGAGTCCGCGGGCCGCGCCGTCGTGTCCGTGCCGCGGTCGGAGGAGCTCCGCTTCACGGACATGTGCGGGGCGCGGGGGCTGCCGGCGACGCGGATCGGTGTCGTCGACGGCGACGCGGTCGAGCTCCAGGGCGAGTTCACGCTGCCGCTGGCCGAACTCCGGTCCGCGCACCAGGGCGTGATCGAGGCCCTGCTCGCCTGACCTCCACGCACCACCCGCAGGCTCCGCCCCCCCACCACCAGGGCGGAGCCTGCGGCGTTCCCCGGCCCCCGCCGCGCGCCCGGGGCGAGCGGCAGCCTCCTTGCGGCCGCACGTTGCCGTAGGCCTGCGGCGGTGCCCCTTCCCGGCCGGGGGCGGTGGTGATCGTGCGGCGCGGTCTCTCGCGGGGCGCGCGACACCGCGGGTGCGTCGCCTCCGCCTCGCCGGCCCTCACGGGCGGGTGCGGCGCCTCCGCCTCCCCGGCCCTCACGGTCCGGTCCGTGCCTGGGCCGGGCGGGTGGGCCAGCGGTCTCTCTCGGTCACACGTTGCCGTTGGCCTGCGGTGGTGCCCCGGTCGGCGTCCGGGGCGGTGGTGGTCGGCGGCAGGGGCCGGCCGGCCGGTCTCTCGTGGGTGCACGTCGTCGTTGGCCCGCCGCGGGTCCCTTCCCGGCCCGGTCCGCGTGCGAGGCGGGTGGTGGCCGGCGGCAGGTCCCTCGCGAACGCGCGACGCCCTCGGCTGCGGCGCCTCCTCCTCGCCGGCCCTGGCAGTCCGGTCCGCGTCTGGGCCGGGCGGGTCGGCCAGCGGTCTTACGCTCGGGCGCACGTTGCCGTGCCCCGGTCGGCGTCCGTGGCGGTGGTGGTCGGCGGCGGGCTTCTCGCGGGTGCGCGCCGCCGCACGTCGCCCGGGTTTCCCCGGTGCCGCCTCGCCGTGGCCCCGCCCCGCGTCCGGGGCAGCGAGAGGCGGGGCGGCAAGGGCTGCCGCCGGGGCACGGCACCGTGGGCCGGCCGGGGGAGGCATAGGCTCGGCCCATGCCTACGGAACGGAAGCGCGCGCGCAGTTACGACCCCCTCCGCACCCGCACCGCGGTCCTGGCCCAGTTCGGGAACGTCCGCCGCACGGTGGCCGACCTGACGCCGGAACAGCTCGCCGCGCCCACCCGCCTGGGCGACTGGACGGTCCGTGACCTCGCCGCCCACATCGCGTTCGCCGTCGGCAGCACCAGCCGCCTGCTCGGCCTCCCCGAGCCGCCGAAGGCCGAGTTGGTCCCCGCCACCTGGACCGGCACCGCCGCCCAGCACGCCGGGAGCGTCGCCGCGTCCGCCCGGGAGCTCGCCGAGGCCCACCCCGACCTGAACGCCCTCTACGCCGAGACCGAGGACCGCCTCGCCGAGGACCTGCGGGCCCACCCCGGGCGCCGCATCGTCGCCGGCCGGACCGGCGCCCTCTCGCTCACCGACCACCTGGTCACCCGCTGCGTCGAACTCGCCGTCCACACCGACGACCTGAACGCCGCCCTGGCCGCCGTGGACGGCCCGCAGACGCCGCAGGACCGCCAGGCCCTCGCGGCGGCCACCCGTGTCCTCGCGGACTCCCTCGCGCACGTCGCCCCGGGAGGCTCCACCGAGCTGCGCGTCCCGCCGTTCGCCGTGGTGCAGTGCGTCGAGGGCCCGCGGCACACCCGGGGAACGCCGCCCAACGTGGTGGAGACCGACCCGCTGACCTGGCTCCGACTGGCCACCGGCCGGCTCACCTGGCAGCGGGCGCGGGAGACCGCCTCGGTCACCGCCAGTGGCGAGCGCGCGGACCTCTCCGCGTGGCTCCCCGTCCTGCGCTGACCGGCCACCGAGGCGCCCGCCGGGGCCACCCCGCGTCACCGGCCGCGGACCCGCTGTCCGGTCCGTGGGACCGCCGGGTGTGCGACGCCTCACTCGCACCGTCACCGAAAAAGCCGCACCGAGCGCCGCGAGCGCCCTGCCCGGCCCACCGTCCGCCCGGCGCACAACCCCACTGACCTGGGCAAACAGCGACACAGCCACTGCCCCGTCGGTACCGTCGACGACATTCGTCCCACCACCGCCCCATTCGGCGCAACGGCGGCTCTCCCCTACACTCGGAGACGTGCCACGTGGTGACGGTCGACTCAATCACGACCTGCTTCCCGGTGAGAAGGGCCCCCAGGACGCTTGCGGCGTCTTCGGTGTCTGGGCTCCGGGTGAAGAGGTCGCAAAGCTCACGTACTTCGGGCTCTACGCCCTCCAGCATCGGGGCCAGGAATCCGCGGGTATCGCGGTCAGCAACGGCTCCCAGATCCTCGTCTTCAAGGACATGGGCCTCGTGTCCCAGGTCTTCGACGAGGGCTCCCTCAGCTCCCTCCAGGGTCACATCGCGGTCGGACACGCCCGCTACTCGACCACCGGCGCCTCCGTCTGGGAGAACGCCCAGCCGACGTTCCGGGCGACCGCACAGGGCTCCATCGCCCTCGGTCACAACGGCAACCTGGTGAACACCGCCGAGCTCGCCGAGCTCGTCGCCCGCATGCCGGAACGGAACAACGGCTCGGCGCCCGCGGCCACCAGCGACACCGACCTGGTCACGGCCCTCCTGGCCGGCCAGACGGACGACGACGGCAAGCCGCTCTCCATCGAGGCTGCCGCCGCGCGGATCCTGCCGCAGGTCCGCGGCGCCTTCTCCCTCGTCTTCATGGACGAGCACACGCTCTACGCCGCCCGCGACCCGCAGGGCATCCGCCCGCTGGTCCTGGGCCGCCTGGAGCGCGGCTGGGTGGTCGCCTCGGAGTCCGCCGCCCTGGACATCTGCGGCGCCAGCTTCGTGCGCGAGATCGAGCCGGGCGAGTTCGTCGCGATAGACGAGAACGGCCTGCGCTCCTCCCGGTTCGCCGACGCCCGCCCCAAGGGCTGCGTCTTCGAGTACGTGTACCTGGCCCGCCCGGACACCGACATCGCCGGCCGGAACGTGTACCTGTCCCGCGTGGAGATGGGCCGCCGCCTCGCCGAGGAGGCGCCCGCCGAGGCCGACCTGGTGATAGCGACGCCGGAGTCCGGCACGCCCGCCGCGATCGGCTACGCCGAGGCGTCGGGCATCCCCTTCGGCGCCGGCCTGGTCAAGAACGCCTACGTCGGCCGGACCTTCATCCAGCCCTCGCAGACCATCCGCCAGCTCGGCATCCGCCTGAAGCTGAACCCGCTCAAGGAAGTCATCAAGGGCAAGCGCCTGGTGGTGGTGGACGACTCGATCGTCCGCGGCAACACCCAGCGCGCCCTGGTCCGGATGCTCCGCGAGGCCGGCGCCGCCGAGGTCCACATCCGGATCTCCTCGCCCCCGGTGAAGTGGCCCTGCTTCTTCGGCATCGACTTCGCCACCCGCGCGGAGCTGATCGCCAACGGCATGACCATCGAGGAGATCGGCACCTCGCTGGGCGCCGACTCCCTGGCCTACATCTCCATCGACGGCATGATCGAGGCGACCACCATCGCCAAGCCGAACCTCTGCCGCGCCTGCTTCGACGGCGAGTACCCGATGGACCTGCCGGACCCCGAGCTGCTCGGCAAGCAGCTGCTCGAGACGGAGCTGGCCGCGCCGGTGGAGACCGCCGCCAGCGCCGCCATCCGGCGCCCGTAGCCCGACGACGCGCGACGCCGGGTCCTCCCGCCCCCTGCGGGCCCCGAGGACCCGGCGCCCGCCGCCCCCTCGAAGATCCCTCGCAGCGCTCCAGCTGTACCCGACAGAAAGCTCCCAGTCATGTCCACTGAGACAGGTGCCAGCTACGCGGCTGCCGGCGTCGACATCGAGGCGGGCGACCGCGCAGTCGAGCTGATGAAGGAATGGGTCAGGAAGACCCAGCGTCCCGAGGTGCTCGGCGGGCTCGGCGGCTTCGCCGGCCTCTTCGACGTCTCGGCCCTCAAGAACTACGAGCGTCCGCTGCTCGCCTCGGCCACCGACGGCGTCGGCACCAAGGTCGACATCGCCCGGCGGATGGGCGTCTACGACACCATCGGCCACGACCTGGTCGCGATGGTCATGGACGACATCGTGGTCTGCGGCGCCGAGCCGCTGTTCATGACCGACTACATCTGCGTGGGCAAGGTCCACCCGGAGCGGGTCGCCGCCATCGTCAAGGGCATCGCCGAGGGCTGCGTGCTGGCCGGCTGCGCGCTCGTCGGCGGCGAGACGGCCGAGCACCCGGGCCTGCTCGGAGCCGAGGACTTCGACGTGGCCGGCGCCGGCACCGGCGTGGTGGAGGCCGACGCGCTGCTCGGTTCGCACCTGATCCGGGAGGGCGACGCGGTGATCGCGATGGCCTCCTCCGGTCTGCACTCCAACGGGTACTCGCTGGTCCGCCACGTGCTGCTGGACCGGGCCGGCATGGCCCTGGACGCGCATGTCGAGGAGCTGGGCCGGACCCTCGGCGAGGAGCTGCTGGAGCCGACCAAGATCTATTCGCTGGACTGCCTCGCGCTGACCCGCACCTGCGAGGTGCACGCCTTCAGCCACATCACCGGTGGCGGGCTCGCCGCCAACCTGGCCCGGGTCATCCCGGACGAGCTGCACGCGGTGGTCGACCGGTCCACCTGGACCCCCGACCCGATCTTCTCCCTCGTCGGCCGCACCGGTTCGGTGGAGCGGCTGGAACTGGAGAAGACGCTCAACATGGGCGTCGGCATGATGGCCGTCGTCCCCCAGGAGTCGGTCGAGGTGGCCCTGGTCACGCTCGCCGACCGCGGTGTCGACTCCTGGGTGGCCGGCGAGATCGTCGCCCGCGGCGACCACGCCACGGGCGCGGAACTGGTCGGCGACTACGCGAACTGAACGACGGACCCCGGCGGGCGGCGTGTCCGCCGGGGACCCGGACCGACCGGAGCCGCGAGGCTGGGCAGGGAACGCCAGGTCCAGCGCGGAGCGCGCCGAAACGGCCCAGGGCCGGCAACCGGTCCAGGGCAATACGGAACCCGGTTCGGGGCCGAAGCCCCGAACCGGGTCCAGATCAGTATGAGCGGTGAACGCTGTCAGGCACCGCGACGGTGCGAGGGTTCCTCGTCCTCGTCCTCGTCGTCGGCCCCATAGAGCTCGGCGTACCGCGAATACAGGTCGTCGTCCTGCTCATCGTCCTCGAACCGCTCGCCGTTAGGCGTCGGATTCGACGTCGATGCGCCCAGCTCCTCGGCCAGGCGTGAGAGATCCGTCCCGCCGCTGTTGTACTTCAGCTGGCGGGCGACCTTCGTCTGCTTGGCCTTGGCCCGGCCGCGCCCCATGGCTCGACCCCCTCAACGACGGGGCTCGACGGCCCCAGAGTCTTGACGCGTTCATGATCCAGAACGGACTCTCCACAGAGAGACCGGTCCGTAGGGCTTCCACGGTACCTGAGCCCGCGCCCATACGGTACGTCGCCCGCACCAAGCGTGTGTGCCCAGCACCCGCGAGGTGCCCCTTCCTCGCTGGTCAATGCCGATTTTAACCACATCTGCCCGGAAGACCCGCCCGAAGAAGTGACAGTTGTCTCCCCCTGTCCGGACCTTCCACCCCCGGAACAGCGGGGCCGCAGCGCCCCACCCGAGGCGATCATTCCCCCGGAACCGGCGCGTCGCCGTCCCGTCACCGACACGTTTCTTCCCTCTGAAGGGTGAACGATCGGGTGGAACGTTGACGCGCCGGCCCTCTCCCGCGTCAGGGACCGCGTCGGGGACCGCGGCATTGGTCGCGGCAGGTGACACGCGGCAGCTGTCGCGTCAGGCCGCGGTGGTCACCGCACGGGTGCGACGGGATTCGGCCATCCTCTGCTCGGCGATCCGGTCGGCCGCCGCGGCCGGCGGGATGCCGTCCGCCTTCGCGCGCGCGAAGAGCTCCAGGGTGGTGTCGAAGATCTTCGTCGCCTTGGCCTTGGCCCGGTCGAAGTCGAAGCCCAGGAGCTCGTCGGCCACCTGGATCACGCCGCCGGCGTTCACCACGTAGTCGGGCGCGTAGAGGATGCCCCGGTCCGCCAGGTCCTTCTCGATGCCGGGGTGGGCGAGCTGGTTGTTGGCCGCGCCGCACACCACCGTCGCCGTGAGCGCCGCCACCGTGGCGTCGTCGAGCGCGCCGCCCAGGGCGCACGGGGCGTAGACGTCCAGGCCCGGCGTGCGCACCAGCTCATCGGTGTCGGCCGCGACCCGCACCGACGGGTGCTCGGCGACCAGCGCCCGCACCGCCTCCTCCCGCACGTCGGTGACGACCACCTCGGCGCCGTCCGCCAGCAGGTGCTCCACCAGGTGGCGCCCGACCTTGCCGACGCCGGCGATGCCGACCGTGCGGCCGCGCAGGGTGGGGTCGCCCCACAGGTGCTGGGCGGACGCCCGCATGCCCTGGAAGACGCCGAAGGAGGTGAGCACCGAGGAGTCGCCGGCGCCGCCGTTCTCCGGGGACCGTCCGGTGGTCCACCGGCACTCGCGGGCGACCACGTCCATGTCGGCGACGTAGGTGCCGACGTCGCAGGCGGTCACGTACCGGCCGCCCAGCGAGGCCACGAACCGGCCGTAGGCGAGCAGGAGTTCCTCGGACTTGAGCTGCCCCGGGTCGCCTATGATCACGGCCTTGCCGCCCCCGTGTTCGAGGCCGGCCATGGCGTTCTTGTACGACATCCCGCGGGCCAGGTTGAGGGCGTCGGCGACGGCCTCGGCCTCCGTGGCGTAGGGGTGGAAGCGCGTCCCGCCGAGGGCGGGGCCCAGGGCGGTGGAGTGGATGGCGATCACGGCCTTCAGTCCGCTGGCGCGGTCCTGGCAGAGCACGACCTGCTCATGCCCCCCTTGCTCCGAGTGGAACAGGGTGTGCAGGACGCCGTCGGTCACTTCGGTCACGGTGGTGACTCCTGGATGAGTAGCGGCGGTTACGGCGGTTTCCCGTACGGGTGGCGGGAAACCGTGGCACGAGAGTAGAGCCTGGGAGGCCGCCCCGGCGGCCTCCACACAGGATCATCCTCGCGAGGAGTAACCGGGGGTCCGGGCCGGCCCGTTTTCCCCTGTTTTCCGCCCGCTTCGGATACGAGTGGGACGGGTTTCGGACGGAATCCGCCGGGGAGGGTGGAGAGGTGCCCAAGGTGACCTCGGTGATCGTGCCCTACCCCGCCTATCTGCGGGTCTACGAGCCTCTGGCCGCCTTCCCCCGTGAGGAGCGCGCCCACTGGGAGCGGTACGCCCGCCGTACCGACCGGCCCACCACCTGTCAGGACGAGGTGCGGCGGGCGCTGACCGACCTGCTGGCCACTCCGCCGGCGCCCGTTCCCGTGCACGAGAGCGGGGACGCGTTCGTCACGGAGGTGGACGGCGTCGTCTGCGTGTGTCCGTGGCGCACACGGTTGCGGGGCTGGCAGGCGCTGCGGGACTTCGGGGGCGATTTTCCGCCAATCGTGCTCGACGCCGTCCTGCCGCCCGTGGTGCGGGAGGAGGCGGCCCGGGACTACGAGCACTGGCTGACCCGCAACCCGGACGCCCGGCCCTGGATCCGCAGCGCGACCTGGCACGTTCCCGGCCACTGGTTCGTGCTGGTGGCGGACGAGGAGCGCGAATGGCGGGCCGGGACGGAGGGCGAGCCGCCGGTGCTCCGCTACCGGACCCGGATGGTCGAGGCGCGGCGGCGCCTGGCCCGCGGACTGCGCACGGTCCGGGAGTCCGTGGGCGAGGGCGCGCTGACCGAGGCGCTGGTCGGGGTGGGCCGGTGGCTGGAGGAGTTCCACCCGCGCTCGCTGGTGGAGCTGGACTACGGCGGCCTGGTCCACGCCCTGCCCGCCGACGACCTCGAGGGCGATCACTCGGCGGCGGACGCGGCCGAGGCGCTCGAGGCGCTGCGCGAGGGCGACGGCGAGACGGCCGGCGAGGCGTACGAACGTCTGGTGGTCCGGTGGCGGGCGGTCCGGCAACGAGGGCTCGCGAGCTGACACCGGCGCGTACGGTGGTGCGGAGCCGGAGCGCGACCGAGCGCGTTCACGCCTGACGCGAAACGGACAGTCGGCCCTTAGCGTGACGGAGTGCACGTACCCGGCTCTTGCGTATCTTGCCACCCCTCATGCCAAAATAGGACAAGGAGCCCGGGGAGGGCTCCCGCTGTCCGTTCGGGCGGGCATCGGCGCTGAACCTTTGGGGGGTCTGATGGCCTCTGTGGAGTCTGTGACTGATCGTCACAGGTGAGTGACTGTCCGCTATGGCACGGTCCATCGGCTTCCGTCGCTGATGAACACCTGGGAGGGCAATTCCATCGGTTTGGCCGACGCGGCTGGACAGATGGTGTAGTTGTAGTGCCGAGGACAAGCCGTTCGTCCTATAACCGACTCGACTCGCGTCCGCCATTTCGGGCAACGCGGGTCAAGGTGCAGAATTTAGAGGAAAGAACCGAGAACGTCGGTTCTCCCGAGGAGGCCGCTCATGACCGCTCGCACCCCTGATGCCGAGCCGCTGCTGACCCCGGCTGAGGTCGCCACCATGTTCCGCGTCGACCCCAAGACGGTGACGCGGTGGGCGAAGGCCGGCAAGCTCACGTCGATCCGCACGCTCGGCGGGCACCGGCGCTACCGCGAGGCTGAGGTCCGCGCTCTGCTGGCGGGCATCCCCCAGCAGCGCAGCGAGGCCTGACAGCCTTTGATTTGAAGGCCCGTAACCAGATCGGTGCCCACAATTGAATAGCCGGACGGGTCAGGCGGTCCCCCAGCCGCCCGAGACGTCCGTCACACAGCTCCACACGACGCAGGTCCTGCCCCAACAGGACCTGGTCCCGGACCGCAGGGTCCGCAGGACTTCCCTTGCACGTTGACGCGTCGTCGGTCGCGCTGGACTCCGCCGGGTCCAGCGCGATCTTTTTTTGCCCCGGGACAGGGCCTGGAGGGGCCTGCGGGGCCCCTTCGCCGGACCTTCGGCGGATCTCCACCCCCGGCCGTCCCCGCAGATCAGGGTGGCGGTCCAGACCTTCGCGAAGCGCCCCGAACGGGGCCTCCTGGCAGTGCAATTGCACATATAAAATTGACATGGTGTGAACGGCGGTTAAGTGCCCCCGATCGAAAAACTGATTCGGTGACACCTTTCACACCGACTGTGGGTTGTTGTCCCTGTGGCCCGTGCGCTATGAGCGGTCCCGGCATATGCGGTGTGCCGATGCCGCGCCCCCGGTGACGGCGCGGCCGGGCGGGCGGGGGCGGCTCCTGGGCGCCTTGAGGGGCCCGTGGAGGCGTGCACGGGGCGCGGGTGGGGTGCGGGGCCCCCAGCGGCCCTGCGGCGGTTTCTGACGGTCTTTCGGACGCCGGCCGTCCGGGCGCCGCTCGCCCCGGCCCGGCCCCCGCACACGGCGAAGCCCGCACCGACGGGTGCGGGCCTGCGAACCGGCGTTCCGGCGAACGACGGCGGGCACGACGAAGGCCCGCCGCCTCAAGGGCGACGGGCCTTCTGCACTGCGGTCCTGACGGGATTTGAACCCGCGGCCTCCACCTTGACAGGGTGGCGAGCACTCCAAACTGCTCCACAGGACCAGGTGCTTCACACCGCCGGTTCCCGCTTCGGGTTCCTGCGTTGCGCTGCGAGAAGGACTGTACAGGAGTGCGGCCCTCCTGGTCGAACTCACGGTGAGTGAGGGGGCGGTCACCCTGGCGGCAGCCCTGATCGTCACCCGGTGCGCGCCCCCGTGCGCGTCCCGATGCGCGCCCCCGTGCGCGTCACGGTGCGAGCTGGTCCACGGTCTTCACGATCCGCTTGTCCGACACCGGGTAGGCCGTCCCCAGGGCGTGCGCGAAGTAGCTGACCCGCAGCTCCTCGATCATCCACCGGACCTCCCGGACCTCCGCCGGGACCGGCCGGCCCTTGGGCATCTGCTCCAGCAGCCAGGCGTACTCGTCCTGCATCTCGTGGACCTTCTCCATGCGGGTGGTGTCCCGCTGGACGTTGGCCGCCATCTGCTGGAGCCGGCGGTCCGCCGCCACCAGGTACCGCATCAGGTGCGGCAGCCGCGCCAGTCCGGCCTCCGTCACGAAGCCCGGCTTCACCAGGCGGTCCAGCTGGGCCCGGACGTCGGTGAGGTTGGGCAGCAGCGCCGGGCTCCGCACCGATTTCAGGCGCCGCTCGCAGGCCTGCCAGGCGGCCAGCACCTGCTGCACCTGGCCGACCGCGCGCACCGTGGTGTCCACGATCTCGGCCCGCACCTTGTCGTAGAGCTTGCGGTACGACTCCTCGTCCCAGACCGGGCCCCCGAAGTCGGCGATCAGCTTGTCCGCCGCGGCGAGCGCGCAGTCGTCGAAGAGCGCCTGCACCGAGCCGTGCGGGTTGGCCGAGAGCGCCAGCTTCTGCGCGTTGGTCAGCCGGTCCAGGGCGAACTTCGCCGGATTCACCGGGATGTTGCGCACGACGAGCCGCCGGGTGCCCCGCCACATCGCCTCGGCCTGTTCCGCCTCGCTGTCGAACAGCCGCACCGAGACGGTGTCGCCGTCGTCCACCAGCGCCGGATAGGCCTTCACCGGCTGGCCGGCCCGCTTGGTCTCGAAGACCCGGACGAGCGTGCCGATCGTCCAGTCGGTCAGCCCCGACCGTTCGAGCGAGGGGCCGCCCGAACGCTCCGCGGTGGCCGCGGCGGCCTTGGAGATGGCCTGGCGGGCCTTCGGGCGCAGCTTCAGCTTCAGCGCCTCGAGGTCCTTGTCCTCGGCCAGCTTCCGCCGCCGCTCGTCGACAATCCGGAACGTGATCGTGAGGTGGTCCGGCACCTTCGACCAGTCGAAGTCACCGGGTTCCAGCCGGACGCCCACCATCCGGTTCAGCTCCCGTGCCATCGCCACGTCCAGCGGCTCCGGGCCGGGCGTCGCCACGCCGAGGAAGCGCTGCGCGAAGTTCGGCGCCGGCACGTAGTTGCGCCGGATCGGCTTGGGCAGCGAACGGATCAGCTCGGTGACCAGTTCCTCGCGCAGGCCGGGGATCTGCCAGTCGAAGCCCTCGTCGGTGACCTGGTTGAGGACCTGCAGCGGGATGTGCACGGTCACGCCGTCCGCGTCCGCGCCGGGCTCGAACTGATAGGTGACGCGGAACTTCAGCGGGCCCTGCCGCCAGGAGTCCGGGTAGTCGTCCTTGGTGACCGTCCCGGCCTTCTCGTTGATGAGCATGGACCGCTCGAAGTCGAGCAGGTCCGGCTCCTCGTGGCGCTTGTGCTTCCACCACGAGTCGAAGTGGGCGCCCGAGACGACGTGGTCGGGGATCCGCCGGTCGTAGAAGTCGAAGAGGGTCTCGTCGTCGACCAGGATGTCCCGGCGACGGGCCCGGTGCTCTAGCTCCTCGACCTCGGTGAGCAGCTTGCGGTTGTCCGCGTAGAACTTGTGGTGGGTGCGCCAGTCGCCCTCCACCAGGGCGTGACGGATGAACAGCTCGCGGGATGCCTCCGGATCGATCCGCCCGTAGTTCACCTTCCGCTGGGCGACGATCGGGACGCCGTAGAGCGTCACCTTCTCGTACGCCATCACCGCGGCCTGGTCCTTCTCCCAGTGCGGCTCGCTGTAGGTGCGCTTCAGCAGGTGACCGGCCAGCGGCTCCACCCACTCGGGCTCGATCCGGGCGTTGACCCGCGCCCAGAGCCGGGAGGTCTCCACCAGCTCGGCGGACATCACGAACCGCGGCGGCTTCTTGAAGAGCGCGGAGCCGGGGAAGATCGCGAACTTGGCGTTGCGGGCGCCCAGGTACTCGTTCCGGGGGGAGCCCTTGCCGCTTTCCCTGCCGGTGCTCTTCGCGGCGTCCTTGACGTCCTTCATGCCGACGTGGCTCAGGAGGCCGGCCAGCAGGGAGACGTGGACGGACTGTTCGGAGGCGTCCTGCTCGTTGAGGCGTATGCCCATCTGCTGGGCCACCGACCGGAGCTGGCTGTAGATGTCCTGCCACTCGCGGATCCGCAGGAAGTTCAGGTACTCCTGCTTGCACATGCGGCGGAACGTCGAGGAGCCGCGCTCCTTCTGCTGCTCGCGGATGTACCGCCACAGGTTGAGGAAGGCCAGGAAGTCGCTGGTCTCGTCCTTGAACCGGGCGTGCATCTGGTCGGCCTGCGCCTGCTTCTCGGAGGGCCGTTCGCGCGGGTCCTGGATGGAGAGCGCGGAGGCGATCACCATCACCTCGCGCACGCAGCCGTTCCGGTCCGCCTCCAGCACCATCCGGGCGAGCCGGGGGTCCACCGGGAGCTGCGCCAGCTTCCGCCCCAGCTGCGTGAGGCGCTTGCGCGGGTCCTTCTCGGTCGGGTCGAGCGCGCCGAGTTCGTGGAGGAGCTGGACGCCGTCACGGATGTTGCGGTGGTCCGGCGGGTCGATGAAGGGGAACTTCTCGATGTCGCCGAGGCCCGCCGCCGTCATCTGGAGGATGACCGAGGCCAGGTTGGTGCGCAGGATCTCCGCGTCGGTGAACTCCGGGCGCGACACGAAGTCGTCCTCGGAGTACAGCCGGATGCAGATGCCGTCGCTGGTACGGCCGCAGCGGCCCTTGCGCTGGTTGGCGCTGGCCTGGGAGACCGGCTCGATCGGCAGCCGCTGCACCTTGGTGCGGTGGCTGTAGCGCGAGATCCGGGCGAATCCGGGGTCGATCACGTACTTGATGCCCGGCACGGTCAGCGAGGTCTCGGCCACGTTGGTGGCGAGCACGATCCGGCGGCCGGAGTGCTGCTGGAAGACGCGGTGCTGCTCCGCGTGGGAGAGCCGGGCGTAGAGCGGCAGGATCTCGGTCGACCGGTACTGCTTCTTGGAGAGCGCGTCCGCCGTGTCGCGGATCTCCCGCTCGCCGGAGAGGAAGACCAGGATGTCGCCCGGTCCCTCCGCCATCAGCTCCTCGCAGGCGTCCGTGATCGCGGTGATCTGGTCCCGGTCCGCGTCCTCGGAATCCTCTTCCAGCAGCGGCCGGTAGCGCACCTCCACCGGGTACGTCCGCCCGCTGACCTCGATGATCGGGGCGTCGCCGAAGTGCCGGGAGAAGCGTTCCGGGTCGATCGTCGCCGAGGTGATGACGACCTTCAGGTCAGGGCGGCGGGGCAGCAGCTGGGCCAGGTACCCCAGCAGGAAGTCGATGTTGAGGGACCGCTCGTGCGCCTCGTCGATGATGATGGTGTCGTAGGCGCGGAGGTCGCGGTCGGTCTGGATCTCGGCCAGCAGGATGCCGTCCGTCATCAGCTTGACGAAGGTGTCCTGGCCCACCTGGTCGGTGAACCGCACCTTCCAGCCGACGGCCTCGCCCAGCGGGGTGTCCAGCTCCTCCGCCACGCGCTCGGCGACCGTACGGGCCGCGATCCGGCGGGGCTGGGTGTGGCCGATCATCCCGCGCACGCCGCGGCCGAGCTCGAGGCAGATCTTGGGGATCTGGGTCGTCTTGCCGGAGCCGGTCTCACCGGCGACGATCACGACCTGGTGGTCGCGGATCGCCTCGGCGATGGCGTCCTTCTTCTGGCTGACCGGAAGGTTCTGCGGATAGGTGACGGCCGGCACCCGGGAGGCGCGCTCGGCCATCCGGGCCTCGGCCTTGTCGACCTCGGCCGCGATCTCGGCCAGCACGGCGGCCCGGGCCTCGGGCTTGCGGATCTTCCGGGCGCCCTCGAGTCGCCGCCCCAGCCGGTTCGCCTCCCGCAGGGAGAGCTGGGCCAGGCGGTTGGCGATGTCGCCGAAGGCGGGCGCGGCGGTGGCGGAGGCAGGCTGCGTAGACATACGCGTTCCAGGATCGCACCTTCCCGAACGGGGTGGCGAGCGCATTACCCGGCGGACGGCCCGTGAGGCGGGGGAGTGCCGGACGCGAAAGACCCCCTTCGGATACCGAAGGGGGTCTTTCTGGTGGTGGCTGGGCCCGGGGTCGAACCGGGGACCTTCCGCTTTTCAGGCGGACGCTCGTACCAGCTGAGCTACCCAGCCACGAGGTTTCACGTGAAACCTCAGCGGTCCTGACGGGATTTGAACCCGCGGCCTCCACCTTGACAGGGTGGCGAGCACTCCAAACTGCTCCACAGGACCAAGCGTTGTGCGCGTCTTGCGTTAACAGTGTCGCACACGATCTTGCGTGCCCCCAACGGGATTCGAACCCGTGCTACCGCCTTGAAAGGGCGGCGTCCTAGGCCGCTAGACGATGAGGGCTATACGGCCCGCCTGGGCGCTTCTCAGCGCGTCGGGGACGTGAGAAGCATAGGTGATGCCGAGGGGTATCGCCAAAACGTTTACGACCCGCCCTCCGACCGCCGTGGCGAGGGCTGCGTGGACGGCGTGCCGCCGGGGCTCCCGGAGGGCGAGTCCGACGGCGGTCCGGCCGACGGACCGGACGGGGAGCCGGACGGAGACGGGGAGCCGCCGCCCGGCTGGTTCTCCTCCACCAGGTGGCGGCTGACCTCGGCCGTGGTGAGGCCCAGACCGCCCAGGCGTATCTCGTCCCAGGCCTGCAGCCGGCGGCTGTCCCGGTCCAGGTAGAGGACGGACGCCTCGATGGGATCGGGTTCCTCGCCCTCCAGCGCCCGCAGGCCGCCGCCTCCGGTCGAGCCCTCGATCCGCAGCCGCGTGCCCAGCTTCAGCAGCTTGGTCTTCTGCTGGTGGACGTGACCGGAGAGCACCAGCGGCACCACCCCGTCCACCTTCCGCGCGGCCTGCGGGTCGTGGACCACGGCGACGTCCACCGGCTCGCCCGCCCGCCGGTGGTCGCGGATCTCCGCGGCGAGCTGCACCCCGGCCCGCTCGGCCGCGGCCTTGCCGCCCCGCGGCCTGCTGCGGTCCGGCGTGAACTGCGGGTCGCCGATGCCCGCGAACCGCAGCCCGGCGACGTCCACGGCCCGGCCCTCGTCCAGGACGTGCACGTCCTCCAGGTCGGAGAGGTAGGCCTGGGTGTCGCGGGAGTCGTGGTTGCCGCGCACCCATATGTAGGGGGCGCCCAGGTCGGGGATGGGGTCCAGGAAGCGGTTCTCGGCCTGGGTGCCGTGGTCCATGGTGTCGCCCGAGTCCACGATCACGTCGATCTCGTACTGCTCGACCAAGGAGGAGATGATCTCCCAGCTCGCCGGGTTGAGGTGGATGTCGGAGACGTGCAGGACCCGGATGGTGGTGGGGTCGGGCTGGTAGGCCGGCAGGGTGCTGGTGGCGTCGTAGAGCTTGGTGACGTTGGTGACCAGACGGGCCAGCTCCTGCTGGTAGACGTCGAAGTCGGAGACGATGCTGCGCGCGTTGCCGACGACCGAGGGGGCCGAGGAGAGCAGGCCGGAGAAGCGGGGCTCCAGAACCGAGTTGGGGTTCCAGGTGGCCCAGGCGGTGCCTCCGGAGACGCCCAGCAGGGCCAGCGCCAGGCCGCCGGTGGCCAGGGCGCGGCGCGGACGCCGGTAGACGACCAGCCCCAGTGCCGTGGCCCCCACGACCACCGCGATGCCGGACCGGAGGGCCAGGGTGAGGATGCCGCTGCCCACGTCCTGGGTGATGGCTTCCTGGAGGCCGGAGATGCGCTCGGGGTGGTCGACCAGGTCGCGGGAGCGCTCGGGGTCGAGCTGGTCGACGTCGACCTGGAGCCGGAAGGGGGCGGTGTGGCTGTCCAGGGTGAGCGCGCCCAGCGGCGGGATCCGGATCTCGGTCCTGCCCTCGAGGGACGGCCGCAGGGCCATGGTGGTGTTCACCGGGCCGACGGGCGCGCGCACCGCGCCGACGGTCAGCAGGCCGAGCCAGGCGCCGGCCAGCACCACCGCGACCAGCCCCGCGGCCCGGGCCACGGGGTGCGCGCGACGGCCGAGCTCGGGCCGGGCGCCGGTGGCGGACCTCCGTTCCAGCAGGGCGCGTATCCGGCGCGGCAGGTCGTGGAGTCGGACGCTGATGCGGGGCATTGGGTCCGTATGCCCAGGCCCGCGAGCGGATACGCGGCGCGCGGGAAGTGGTGCGGCGGGCTCCGGACGGGTGTGTGACGGGGCGTTGTGGCACAGAATGGCGGTGTGCTGGAGATGACGCGCGAGGAGTTCGAGGAAACGGTGGCGGAGGCCCTCGACCGGATCCCGCCGGAGCTGACGCGGTTGATGGACAACGTCGCCGTGTTCGTCGAGGACGAGCCGCCCGCCGAGGATCCCGACCTGCTCGGGCTCTACGAGGGGACGCCGCTGACCGAGCGGGGCGAGTGGTACGCGGGGGTGCTGCCGGACCGGATCACCATCTACCGCAACCCGACCCTGCGGATCTGCGACACCAGGGAGGACGTGGTCGCGGAGACCGAGGTGACGGTCGTTCACGAGATCGCCCACCACTTCGGCATCGACGACGAGCGGCTCCACGACCTCGGCTACGGGTGACCGGTCCGGATGGATCGCGGGGGCGCACGGGCGTGTCCTCTTGCGCCCGGCGGCAGTTGGACAGGGTGACTCTCCCCCCGCCCTCGGAGGTGGCTTCCGTGCGCCGTGTGCACGTACCCGTTCGTCTCGCCGCCGCGGTCGCCGCCGTCTCCGTCGTGGTGACCGGTTGTGTGGACCTGCCGGGTGAGGACTCCGGGCGGTCCCGGCCGGCGCGGACCTCCGGGACCGCAGGCGAGGAGAGCGGCGCGGGCGGGGCGGGGGCGCCCGGCGGCTCCGGCTTCGACCCCCGCGTCACCAACGAGGGAGCGCGTCCCGAACCGGGCGGCGACCGGCGCCCCGGCCGGTCCGGGAAGCCCGGGCGGCCGGGGGACCGGAAGGACGGCGAGCGGCCCGGGGAGAGCGAGGGGCCCGGCGCCACCGACCCCGGCGGCGTCGAGGAGCCGGAGGGGCCGGACCCCGTCGAGCCGGGGGAGCCCGCCCCGGAGCCGCCCAGCCAGGAGCCCACCGTGGTGCCTCCGCAGCCGTCCCCGCCGCCGCCCTCGCCGGACCCGACCCAGGTCCAGCCCTCCTCCGCGCTGCCCCCGTCGCCGGCCACGGCGCCCGAGGCACCCGGGACCGGAGTGGCCGTGTAGTGGCCCGGAGATGTGGCGTGCGTCGCTTCCCTCCTTCTCGTTTGCGCCGGGGGGCACGAGGTGCGTATGGTGGGAGATCGTTTGATCCCATTTGCCCGGCGCAGCGACGAAGAGCGCGCCGTGTGGCGCGTTCTCTCCCTTGCCGTGGCTGACCGCATCGAGGCGGTTTCTCGCGAAACACGGAGTTGACGGGCGCGTGCCGACGAGACTCCGGAAGGTTTCGCTTACGCATGTCCATTTCCAGTACTGATCAGTTCGTCGTCTCCGAGAACGGGACGGCCGTCGAGCTCGACGAGCAGCTCGACGAGAACACCACCGGGTCCCCCGAGGCCCCCGACGCCGCCGACGTCGCCGAGGCCGCGCAGGAGTCGGCCGTCGAGGAGACCGGCCCGTCCTTCGCCGACCTGGGCCTCCCCGAGGGCGTCGTGCGCAAGCTGGCGCAGAACGGCGTCACCCAGCCCTTCCCGATCCAGGCCGCGACCATCCCGGACGCCCTGGCCGGCAAGGACATCCTCGGCCGTGGCCGCACCGGCTCCGGCAAGACCCTCTCCTTCGGTCTGCCGACCCTGGCCCGCCTGGCCGGCGGCCGCACGGAGAAGAAGCGCCCCCGCGCCGTCATCCTCACCCCGACCCGTGAGCTGGCCATGCAGGTGGCCGACGCCCTGCAGCCCTACGGCGACGTGCTCGGCCTCAAGATGAAGGTCGTCTGCGGCGGCACCTCGATGGGCAACCAGATCTACGCCCTGGAGCGCGGCGTCGACATCCTCGTCGCCACCCCGGGCCGTCTGCGCGACATCATCGGCCGCGGCGCCTGCTCGCTGGGCGACGTCGAGGTCGCGGTCCTCGACGAGGCCGACCAGATGTCCGACCTGGGCTTCATGCCCGAGGTCACCGAGCTGCTCGACCAGATCCCGGCCGGCGGCCAGCGGATGCTGTTCTCCGCCACCATGGAGAACGAGATCAAGACCCTGGTCGACCGCTACCTGGAGAACCCGGTCAGCCACGAGGTCGACGCCGCCCAGGGCGCCGTCACCACGATGTCGCACCACATTCTGATCGTGAAGCCGAAGGACAAGGCTCCGGTCACCGCGGCCATCGCCTCCCGCAAGGGCCGCACGATCATCTTCGTCCGCACCCAGCTGGGCGCCGACCGCATCGCCGAGCAGCTGCGCGACGCCGGTGTGAAGGCGGACGCCCTGCACGGCGGCATGACCCAGGGCGCGCGCACCCGCACCCTGGCCGACTTCAAGGACGGCTACGTCAACGTCCTGGTCGCCACCGACGTCGCCGCCCGCGGCATCCACGTCGACGGCATCGACCTGGTCCTCAACGTGGACCCGGCCGGTGACCACAAGGACTACCTGCACCGCGCCGGCCGCACCGCCCGGGCCGGCCGTACCGGCACGGTGGTCTCGCTGTCGCTGCCGCACCAGCGCCGCCAGATCTTCCGCCTGATGGAGGACGCGGGCATCGACGCCTCGCGCCACATCATCCAGAGCGGCACGGCCTTCGAGCCCGAGGTCGCCGAGATCACCGGCGCCCGCTCGATGACCGAGCTCCAGGCGGAGTCGGCGGCCGGTGCCGCCCTCCAGGCCGAGCGCGAGGTCGCCCAGCTCACCAAGGAGCTGGAGCGCCTGCAGCGCCGCGCCGCCGAGCTGCGCGACGAGGCCGACCGCCTCACCGCCCGCGCCGCCCGTGAGCGGGGCGCCGACCCGGAGGCCGCGCTGGCCGAGGCCGCCGTCGTCCGTGAGGCCGCGGAGGCCACCGAGGCCGCCGCCGTCTCCGTCCCGGAGCAGCCCACGGCCCAGCACGTCGACCGGACCGAGCGCGAGGAGCGGCCGCAGCGCCGCGAGGAGCGCCGCGACGACCGCGGTGACCGTGGCGGGTTCCGCCGTGACGACCGCGGCGAGCGTGGCGGCCGTTCCTTCGAGCGCCGTGACGACCGTGGCGACCGTGGCGGGTTCCGCCGGGACGACCGGGGTGACCGTCCGTTCAACCGTGACGACCGCGGCGGCCGTCCCTTCGAGCGCCGCGACGACCGGGGCGACCGTGGCGGGTTCCGCCGGGACGACCGCGGCGACCGTGGCGGCCGTTCCTTCGAGCGCCGTGACGACCGCGGTGACCGTGGCGGGTTCCGCCGGGACGACCGCGGCGACCGCGGTGACCGTGGCGGGTTCCGTGGCAACGACCGGGGTGACCGTCCGTTCAACCGTGACGACCGTGGCGGCCGTCCGTTCGAGCGCCGCGACGACCGGGGCGACCGCGGTGGGTTCCGCGGCAACGACCGGGGTGACCGTCCGTTCAACCGTGACGACCGTGGCGGCCGTCCCTTCGAGCGCCGCGACGACCGCGGTGACCGGGGTGGCTTCCGCGGCAACGACCGTCCGTTCAACCGCGACCGCCGCGACGACCGCCCGGGCTTCCGCTCCGGTGGCGCCTCGGACCGCCCCTTCGGCCGCCGCGACGACCGTCGTGACGACCACCGCGGTGGCTCCTTCGGCCGCCGGGACGACAAGCCGCGCTGGAAGCGCAACGGCTGACGCGCCCGCGCACACCGCCTGTGAGGGCCCGCACGACCCCGGTCGTGCGGGCCCTCCGCGCTTCCCGTGCGCCGCCGGCCGCGGATACCCGCTCGGACCGGAGGCCCCCTCCCGCTATGCTCGGGGGAGCAACATCACCCTGGGCCCTTAGCTCAATTGGCAGAGCAGTGGACTTTTAATCCATTGGTTGTGGGTTCGAGTCCCACAGGGCCTACTCCTGACGCGGCGCATGCGCCCGGCCGAACCCGGCCGGACCATGCGCCGCCGTGCGTCCCGGAGCCGCCCCATGCCGCACCCCTACGTCCTGCTCTCCGCCGCCGTCTCGCTCGACGGCCACCTCGACGACACCGGGCCGGAACGGCTCCTGTTGTCCGGCCCCGAGGACTTCGACCGGGTGGACGAGGTCCGGGCGGCGAGCGACGCGATCCTGATCGGCGCCGGCACCCTGCGGGCCGACGACCCCCGGCTGCTGATCCGCTCAGCGCGGCGCCGTGCCGCACGCGTCGCCGCCGGGCTGCCGGAGTTCCCGCTGAAGGTCCTGGTGACCGGATCGGGTGAACTCGACCCCGCCGCCCGCTTCTGGCGGACCGGTGGCCGCAAGGCCGTCTACACCACCAGGAGGGGCGCACCGCGGGCGCAGGAGGCGCTGCGTGGCCGGATCGACGACACGCACGGCGTGGACGTCGTCCCGGTGGGGCCGGAACTCGACTGGCGGGCGGTCCTGGAGCACCTCCACGCCGTGTACGGGGTGCGGCGGCTGATGGTGGAGGGCGGCGGCAGCGTCCACACCCAGCTGCTGCGGCAGGGCCTCGCCGACGAGCTCCAGCTCGCCGTCGCCCCGCTGCTGGTCGGGGACCCCGGCGCGCCCCGGCTGTTCGGGCCCGGCGCCTACCCGCCCGGCCGGCTGCGGCTGAAGGAGACCCGGCCGGTGGGCGACATGGTCCTGGCCCGCTACCGGCCCGTGGCCCCGGGCGCCGGCCCGCTCGCCTCGGCCGCCGACCGCCACTGGCTCGCCCTCGCCTGCGACCTGGCCCGGGAGTGCCCGCCGTCCACGACCGCGTTCAGCGTCGGGGCCGTGGTGGTGGCCGAGGACGGGACCGAGCTGGCCCGGGGCCACTCCCGGGAGGGCGGCGACCCGGTCGTGCACGCGGAGGAGGCGGCGCTGGCCAAGATCGACCCCGCCGACCCGCGGCTTCCCTCGGCCACCGTCTACAGCAGCCTGGAGCCCTGTGCCCGCCGTGCCTCCCGCCCGGCGCCGTGCGCCCGGCTGATCCTGGACGCCGGGGTGCGCCGCGTGGTCACCGCCTGGCGCGAGCCCGACACCTTCGTCCCCGGCGCGGACGGCAGCGGAGTGCTGGCAGCGGGCGGGGCCGAGGTGGTGCCGCCGACCGCGTATCCCGAGCTCACGGAGCGCGCGAAGGCGCCCAACCGGCACCTGCTCGGCGGGCCGGCGTGAACCGATTCGCTTTTTCCCGCGGGAATGTCGTACAGTAAAGACACAACGACGCGGGGTGGAGCAGCTCGGTAGCTCGCTGGGCTCATAACCCAGAGGTCGCAGGTTCAAATCCTGTCCCCGCTACTGAAGGCTCAGGGCCGGAATCCTTTCAGGATTCCGGCCCTGAGTGTTTGCGTCTGCAGGGCGGCCGGTCCGTGGGGCCCCTTCCGCGGGGCGGCCGGGCGCCGCTTCAGCCGGGCGGGGCCCACCGGTCGCCGGTTCCGGCCGGGAGCGGAACCATGGAGGGCATGCTGCGGCGAGGTGGACCGGTGGACCCGGCGGTCGAACCCCCCGCCGTCGGACGCCACCGGCGGTGGGTGCACTACGCGCGGATGGTCCTGCGCGTGCTGCCGTGCCTGACGCTGCTGTTCGGCCTGGTCTACGACCGGGTCACGCCGCCGGACGTGACTCCCGTGCCGTTCTTCGCCGCCGCGCCGCTGATCGCCGCTCCCCTCTACACGCTCCGCGCCACCGCGGTGATCGGGCTGCTGTCGGTGGGGTGCACGGTGGCGGTGCTGCTGTTCCGCGACGCGCTCTCGGCGGCCCAGTTCGCCACCGAGCTGTTCACCGTCGTCATCGTCGCCGCGCTGGCCGGCGTGGTGAACACCGTGGTCCGGCGGGGGGACGTACGGCTCGCCACCGCCCGGGAGATGGCCGAGGCCGCGCAGCGGGCGGTGATGCCGCAGCCGCAGACGCGGCTCGGCGCGCTGCGCGTCGCCTCCCTGTACGAGGCCGCCCAGCAGGAGGCGAGAATCGGCGGGGACCTCTACGCCGTGCAGGACACCCCCTACGGCGTGCGGATGATGCTGGGCGACGTGCGGGGCAAGGGGATGACCGCCGTCACGGCCGTGGCGGTGGTGGTCGGCGTCTTCCGCGAGGTCGCGGAGCGGGCCGCCACCATCGAGGAGTGCGGCCGCAGGATGGACCAGGCGGTGGTGCGGGAGCGGGAGCGCCGGGCGGTGGAGCTGGAGAAGGCCGAGGGCTTCGTCACGGCGGTGTTCGCCCAGTTCTCCCGGGACGGCCGGACGGTGCAGCTGGTCAACCACGGCCATCCGCCGCCGCTGCTGCTGGAGCCCGGGGCGCGGCCGCGGTACCTCGAGGTGGGGGAGCACGGCGGACCGCTCGCCCTCGGCGAGATGGTCGGCCCCGCCCGGTCGGGGCCCCCGGTCGAGGTGCGCCCGGGCAGCGTCGTCCTCTTCTACACCGACGGCCTGACCGAGGCCCGGGACGCGCACGGCGTGTTCTACGACCCCGTCGAGCGCCTGGACGGCAGGGTGTTCGGCGAACCGGAGGAGCTGCTGGGCTTCCTGTCCGAGGACGTGGCCCTGCACGCGGGAGGCGGCGTGGAGGACGACATGGCGCTGCTCGCGGTGCGCTGCGGCTGACCGGCCGGGACCGCCGGAGCGGGCGGGGACGGGCCGGGCGGGGACGGGCCGGAGCGGGCCGGAGCGGGCCGGATCAGGGACCGGAGGGGCGCCGTCGAGGACGTGGGGGCGCGTGGTGATCAAGCCAATCCGGTCGGTGACATGTGACCGAGACCATGTCCGTTTCGCCCAGATGCACATCCATAGGTTCGGGCCAAAGCGTCGGGGGATGTGAAGGAACGGCTTGGAATTGAGCCACCGCTTATATTAACGTTCGATAACGCAGCGCGCGGCTGTCCCAGCCGTCACCAGCGACGGCTCCGTGCGCTCTGCCGAATCCCGCGAGGGAACCGGGGAACCACTTTCCGGGGTGAATCGGGCGTATCTCTGTATACGCGCGTAGGAGACCTTCCCGCTCCGAACCCGTCAGCTAACCCGGTAGGCGAGACGGAAGGAAAGGAGCACGCCCCCGTGGCGTCGAACCGACCTGCCCCTGATCTGCTTTTCGTGCCGAGCCAGCGTGAAGCTGCCGACGCGTACGGCCCCGCCACCGGCTTCGCCGGCGAGGCTTCCCACGAGGAGTGGAACCCCAGCGAGGGAACCGTCCAGAGAGGCCGCCACCGGGTGGCCAAGCAGCGCGGTCTCGCACGGAGTTCGACCGTTCTCGGCGTGGGCGTGATCGCCGCCGTCGGTGCGGGCGGCATGGCCACCGCCGCCCCCGGCAAGGCGCCCGTGCAGATCACCATGCCGAACATGCCGTCGCTCGACCCGGTCACCTCCCTGCTTCCCGGCGGGTCCGAGGCCGAAACCGCGGCCGACGACGCGCCCAGCGTCCTCGGTGAGATGGGCGTCGCCCCCGCCGAGAGCGCGTCCTCCGGCGACGCCGGCGAGGCCCTGCGCGCCCGCATCATGGCCCAGGCCGCCCAGCAGCAGGAGGAGGCCGACGCGCAGGCCGAGCAGGAGGCCCAGGAGGCCGCCACCCGCGCCGCCGCCGAGAAGGCCGCCAAGGAGAAGGCCGAGGCCAAGGCCCGCGAGGCCGCCGCCGAGAAGGCCGAGCAGGAGGCGAAGGCCAAGGCCGAGGCCGAGCGCCTCGCCAAGCTGGCCGCCAGCTACGTCGCGCCGGCCGCGTCCTACACGGTCACCTCCACCTACATGCAGGCCGGCTCCATGTGGTCGTCCGGCTACCACACCGGCCTCGACCTGGCGGCCCCCACCGGCACCCTGCTGAAGGCCGTCCACTCGGGCACCGTCACCGAGGCCGGCTGGTCCGGCTCGTACGGGTACCGGACCGTCCTCACCCTCGAGGACGGCACGGAGATCTGGTACTGCCACCAGTCCTCGATCAATGTGAGCGTCGGCCAGAAGGTCACCACCGGTGACGTCATCGGCCGCGTGGGCGCGACCGGCAACGTCACCGGCCCGCACCTGCACCTCGAGGTGCACCCCGGCGGCGGGGACGGCGTGGACCCGAGGGCCTGGCTGGCCGACAGGGGCGTCAACCTCTGACCTCCCGCGCCCGCCCGGCGGTGTCCTGACGGTGTGTCCGAGCGCCGAAGCGCCGGAGTGCCGAAGTGCCGGAATGACCTGCCGGGCGGTCGCGTTGTCCACGGACATGACTGAACTGCGCAAGCTGGGCTCGTCCGGACTCGAGGTCTTCCCGCTCGCCCTCGGCGGCAACGTCTTCGGCTGGACCGCCGACGAACGGGAGTCCTTCGCCGTCCTCGACGCGTACACCGAGGCCGGCGGCAACTTCGTCGACACCGCCGACTCCTACTCCGCCTGGGTCGAGGGCAACGAGGGCGGCGAGTCGGAGACCGTCATCGGCCGGTGGCTCAAGGCCCGGGGCAACCGCTCCGAGGTGGTCGTCGCCACCAAGGTCAGCCAGCACCCGCGGTACCGGGGCCTGTCGGCCGCCACCATCAAGGCCGCGGCGGAGGCCTCGCTGCGCCGGCTGGGCACCGACCACATCGACCTCTACTACACGCACTACGACCAGCCCGACACGCCGGTCGAGGAGATCCTGCTCGCCCTCGACCAGCTCGTCCGCGAGGGCAAGGTGCGGGCGATCGCCGCGTCCAACATCAGCGCCGAGCGGCTCCAGGAGTCGCTGGACTTCTCCGAGCGCGAGGGCTACGCCCGGTACGTGGCGGTCCAGCCGCACTACAACCTGGTCTCCCGGGACACCTACGAGGGCCCGCTCCGGGACGTCGCCGAACGGGCGGGGCTGGCCGCCGTCCCCTACTACGCCCTGGCGTCCGGCTTCCTGACCGGCAAGTACCGCCCCGGGACCACGGTGGACAGCCCGCGGGCGGCGGGTGCGGGCAAGCACCTGGAGAGCGAGCGGGGCCGGCGGGTGCTGGAGGCGCTCGACGGGATCGCCGGGGCGCACGGCGCGGCGGTGGCCACGGTCGCGCTCGCCTGGCTGGCCTCCCGGCCGACGGTGGTGGCGCCGATCGCCTCCGCGCGCACGGCCGAGCAGCTGCCGGACCTCACCGCGGTGGCGGACCTCCGGCTCACCGAGGCGGAACTGGCGCGCCTGGACGAGGCCTCGGCCTGACCCCGGGGGCCGCGGTCGGCGCGGTCGCTGCGGCCCCCGGCGGCTCCGGGACTTCCGCGGCCCCGGCGGCTCCGGCGGCTCCAGCGGTCCCGGCGGCTCCACCGGCCCCGGCGGTTTCTGCGGTCCCGGCGGTCGCCGCGTCGGCCGCGGCGGAGCGTCAGACGCGGCGGAACAGCAGGTCGCGGACGACGTGCCCCTTGTCCAGCCCCTGTCCCTCGAACCGGGTCAGCGGACGGAACTCCGGGCGGGGGGCGAATCCGCCGTCGGGCCGGGTGTTCGCGAAGCGGGGGTGCGCGGTGAGCACCTCCAGCATCTGCTCCGCGTACGGCTCCCAGTCCGTGGCGCAGTGCAGCACGGCGCCCGGGCGCATCCGGGTGGCGGCGAGGTCCAGGAACTCGGGCTGGATCAGCCGTCGCTTGTGGTGCCGCTTCTTGGGCCAGGGGTCCGGGAAGTAGACGCGGAGGCCGGACAGCGCGTCGGGCGTGAGCATCTCGCGGAGCAGGATGATCGCGTCGCCGTTGGCCACCCGGACGTTGGTCAGGCCGCTCTTCTCGGCGAGGTTCAGCAGGTTGCCCTGGCCCGGGGTGTGCACGTCCACCGCGAGGATGTTGGTCCCCGGGTCGTCGGCGGCCATCTGGGCGGTCGCCTCGCCCATGCCGAAGCCGATCTCCAGCACGACGGGGTGGTCGTCGCCGAACAGGCCGGTGAGGTCGAGGACGCGGCTGCCGTCGATGTCCAGGCCCCACAGGGGCCAGAGGCGGTCGATGGCGTCGGCCTGGCCCGTGGTGACGCGGCTGCGGCGGGGCTGGAAGCTGCGGATGCGGCGCTCGAAGTGGGAGCCGGCCGGGTCGGGCTGCGGTCCGTCCGGGAACCGGGGGGTCCGCGGGGGGCGACGGTGGGAGTTCAGGTCGTCAGACACAATGCCCCGAGTTTACGGTCCCCCCACCCCCGGCACCCCGCACCCTCGCCCCCGGCCCGACCGTCCCAGGGGCGGGAGCCTCCGGGGAGTGCCCCCGGGGAGTGAGATCGGGCCGGGGCGCCCGGCCCGGGGGTGCGTCAGGCCGGGGTGCCGAGGAGGGGGCGGGCGCGTTCGCGTAACTCGACGACCCGCGGTTCGTCCCCGTACGGCTCGAGCCGTGTGAGCAGGTCCCGCACGTACTCCGTCGTCCGCGCGGACGAGATCCGCCCGGCGACCTCCACCGCCCGGACCCCCTGTTCGCACGCCGCGTCCAGGTTCCCCGACTCCAGTTCGGCCACCGCCGACACCACCAGTCGCAGCCCGTGCGACCGCACGTACTCCTCCGTCGGCCGGGACAGCGCCTGCTCGGTGAACCGCCGCACCTGCCCGGGAGCCTTCAGGTCCCGGTAGCACTCCGCCGCGTCGGCGCAGAACCGGTCGTAGCCGTAGAAGCCGAGCCAGCTCGGGTCGTTGTCCCCTTCACGGGACCGCTCCAGCCAGCTCTCGGAGGCCTTCAGCGCCGTCCCCGCCGCCGCCGCGTCGCCCGCCCTGGCGTGGGCCCGCGCCTCGACCAGGCGGAAGAAGCTCATGGTGCGGGCCGTGGCCAGCCCCCGGTTGCGTTCCACGGCCGCCTGGGCCAGGTCGACGCCCTCGTCGCCGAAGCCCCGGTAGGTGGCCTGGAGGGACATGGACGCCAGCACGTACCCGCCCAGCGGCACGTCCGCCGCCGCCCGCGCCAGCCGCAGCGCCTGGATGTAGTAGCGCTGGGCGGCCTCCTGCTGCCCGGTGTCGAAGGCCATCCACCCGGCCAGCCGGGTCAGCTCCGCGCTCGCGCCGAAGAGGGCCCGCCCCACGTCGTCGGAGTACGAGCCCAGCAGCAGCGGCGCCGCCTCCACCCGGAGGCACTCGGGGACCATCGAGGACCGCCAGTCGCCGCCGCCGTACTTGGAGTCCCACCGCCGCGCGTCCTCCGCCGCCTCCCGCAGCTTGCGGACGTCGCTGTGGCCGACCTTCAGCGGCGCCCCGGAGCCCTCCACGGCCGCCGCCTCGCGCGCCACCGAGGTGTCGGCCGGGGATATGAGCCAGCGCGAGGCGGGCGTGGCGTACGCGGACACCGCGAAGGAACCCGCCAGGGACTGCCAGATGCCGCCCGAGCCCGCCCGGCGGCCGGCCAGGTCGAGCCGGTAGAGCTCGGTCGCGGACTTCACGGCCTGCCCCACGTCGCGCGGGAAGGCCAGTCCCACCTCGGGTGTGGGATCGGCGTCCGCCAGCCCGATCTCGTGCAGCGGGACCGGCCGGCCCAGCTTCTGGCCGATCGCCGCGGCGATCAGATGGGGCGCCGCGCCCTGCGGCACCATCCCCTTGGAGACCCAGCGCGCCACGGACGTCTTGTCGTAGCGGAGCGTCAGGCCGCGCTGCGCCCCCAGGTCGTTGACCCGCCGTGCCAGCCCCGCGTTGCTGATTCCCGCGAGGGCGAGAACGGCGCCGAGCTTCTCGTTCGGCCCGCGTTGCTCCCTGGACATGGTCACCCCTCGGCAGAGACGGCTGCCGCGGTTGGCATAAACCCGCGGCATTCGTAAACCCAGCGTAGTTCTCCGAATCCCATGCGTTAAGGGGCATAGTTCCCTATGGCGAGATTGCTGCCCGTGCGGGAGTACGGACCGTGTCCACGTGCTCCTGGTGTGTGGCCGTGCGCCCGGCCGTGCGCTCTGCATCGCCGGCCCCGGGGGCGGTTCCATGGGTGGTGCGTGGGTCGGCCCGCTGTACTGGATCCAGCGGGCTGGGGGACACCGCCGCCACATCCCCGCGGGCGGCGGACCGGTCCGGGAGGCGCAGCCCGCCTCCCGGACCGTGCGTAACCCCTCCGTATGTACGGAGAGTGTGCGCGGGCCTCCGCAATCCGCGCACGAGCTGCGTAATTGGCTGAAAATATGCCCCCGGTCGAGGGGGGTTTTCCGGCCTTCCCGCCAGGGATTTGACGGCGCATCGGGTGGTCCGCGGGGCGCGTCAGGGGGCGCATTCAAGTCGCCCCGGTCAGGCGCCCCCCGGCCGGGTGGCCGGCGTCGTGCGTACGGAGGGCGCGTCGGCATGCCTCCGTGACACTCCCTTCGTGGCAGCATGGTGCACAGGTTCGCTCGTGCACTGGTTGTCCACAGCCTGTGGAGGCGTCGATGCGGTGGTTGGTGGGATGGAGCAGTGCCGCCGCAGGCCAACGGCCGCCCGGCTACGACCTCTTCGGTGACTACGGCGATCCGGGCCTCGACGGCCGTCCCGGCGGTGTCGCCGACGCGTACGACGACGAACTCCCCGAGCCGGTGGGCGCGCAGCAGCTGTGGGGCGGCCTCGACCCCCTCTGGGCGGTGGGCGACTGGCGGCCCGACGAGACCCGCGTCCTGACCGCCGACGCCCGCACCCGGATCGCCGTGGTGGGCCTCTGCGGAGCCACCGACGACCAGCTGCTCGCCGGGCTCTTCGCCGCCCGCGGCGGGGCGCTGCGCCACCTGACGGCCTGGCCCGGCAGCTACACCGTCGTCGTGCAGGTCGACCGGCGCACCACGGTCTGCGGCGACCTGGCCGGCGCCCGGCCCGTCTTCCACACCCCCTGGCGCGGCGGCACCGCCTACGCCACCGCCGGGCTGCCGCTCGCCGATCTGGTGGGCGCCAACCTCGACTTCGGGCACCTGGCCGCGCTGCTCGCCGCCCCGGAGGTCCCGGCCGCGCTCCAGGACTCCACGCCGTACGAAGGGGTACGGCGCATCCCGCCGGGCCACGCGCTGATCCTGCGGGCCGGCGCGCGGGAGGTCGCCGGGTACGAGCCGGTCGCCTCGCTCGCCGTGGCCGCGCCCTCCGTCGACCCGCACAGCGCCGTGGACGCGCTGCGCGAGGCGCTGGTGGAGGCGGTCCGCACCCGTCTGGCGGCGCCCCGGCACATGCCGGGCGACGGGATAGACCCCGGTCCGGTGCCCGGCATGGGACCCGCCGACCGCCGCGCGGACCGGATGCCGGTGCCGGGCATCGGAGCCGACCTGTCCGGCGGCCCCGGCTCCGCGACCCTCGCCCTGCTCGCCGCCGGGCTCCCCGGCCGGCCCGGCACTGTGCTCGGCCACGGCGCGGGCGCGGGGGAGCGGCTGCTCGCGGTCACCTTCAACGACCTCGCGGTCCGCGGTCGTGAGGCCGAACTGGAGCGGGCCGGCACCCTGGCCGCCGACCCGCGGCTGCGGCACGTGGTGGTGGCGGGCGGCGAGGAGGTCCTGCCCTACGCCGACCTCGACGGCCCGCTCACCGACGAACCCGGTCCTTCCCTGGTCTCCGCCGGCCGGCACCGCGCGCGGTTCGCGGCGGGCAGCGCCGACCACTTCATCGGTCACGGCGCGCGCCAGGTCATGGACGCCCACCCGGCCCGGCTGGCCGACCTGCTGATGGACCGCAAGCGCCGCCACCTCGTCCGGCCGACCATGGCGCTCGCCAAGGCCGACGGCTCCGTCCTGGTCCCGGCCCGGGTCTACGGCGCCGCCCGCAAGCTGGCACGCACCTCGTACCTGGCCGGCATGAACGATTTGGCGGAACGCCTGCGGCACCGCCGGTTCGACGACGCGGCCACCGTCGGCGGGGCGGTCGAGGCCTCCCTGGCCGCCCTGGTGTGGGCCACGCCCGGGCCCGCCGCCCGGTGGCTCACCGGTGAGGCGCTGGCCGACGTCTCCGGGCGTCTCCAGGCGGCGACGCTGCGCGCCGCGGGCGCCGGTCCGGGGCAGCGGCCCGGTGACTTCCGGGCGCGGGCCGCGCTGGCCCGGTACGCGGCGGACGTCCGGGTGCTGGAGCAGGCGGCCGAGGTCCGGGCGCAGCGGCTGCACGCGCCGTTCCTCGACAACCAGGTGGTGCGGGCGGGCCGCGCCCTGCCGGAGACGCTGCGGGTGCGGCCCGGGGCGCGGGCGGCGATCCTCCGCACGGTGCTGGAGAGCGCGGGCGTCGGCGAGCTGCCGCCCGGCTGGGGAGCGCCCAGCCACGCCACGGCGGCGGCCGCGGACCGGGCGGGGCTGCGGGTGGCCTCCGACGTCCTCGGGGAGCTGTTCGCCTCGCCGTTCCTGGCGGAGGCGGGGCTGGTCGAGGCGAGGGTGGTGCGGGGCGCGCTGCGGGCGGGCGTGGACGGCGACCCGTCGGCCCTGGCGGGGCTCGCGGACCTCGTCTCCCTCGAACTGTGGCTCCGTCGTCTCCTCGCCCGCCGCGGTACCTGCTGGACCGGCACGGCCCGCCGCCGCGCGGCCCCCGCCGGCCTCACCCCGGCCCGCCAACGCGCCCTCGGCCCGGCGACCCGCTGACCGGCGCCCGGCTGACCGGCGCCCCGTTGTCCGGCGACCGGCTGTCCGGTGACCGGCACGTGGGCCCTGGCCCGCGACCGGCTGTCCGGCGCCTGGCTGTTCGGTGCCCCGTTGTCCGGCGCCTGGCTGTTCGGTGACCGGCACGTGGGCCCTGGCCTGCGACCGGCTGTCCGGTGACCGGCACGTGGGCCCTGGCCCGCGACCGGCTGTCCGGCGCCTGGCTGTTCGGTGCCCCGTTGTCCGGTGCCCGCTGTTCGGTGCCCGGCACGCGGGCCTTGGCCTGCGCCCGGCTGTGCGGCGCCGCGCGTCTCGCCGTTGTCCCGTGCTTCGCTGTCCGGCGTCCCGCGTCCCGCGTCCCGCGTCCCGCGTCCCGCGCCTGGGCCCTGGCCCGCGATCCGCAGGCGGGCAACCCGCTGTTCGGCGTCCCGCCGCCCGCCCGCCAGCGTCTCGCTGCCCCCCGGAGGGGGACTCCCTGCCCCCGGTGGACGGCCTCCGGCGTACGGCCTGTGGAAGGTGACGCCGGGGCGGGGCGTTCAGGCGCAGTAGAAGCGGGAGTCGGCCCAGTCGGCCGGGGCGAGGAGACCGGCGTCGCGGGGTTCGACGACGAGGCGGACCGTGCGGCGGCCCGACAGGTCGACGGAGACCGGCACCGCGGGGTCGCCGCCCCGCAGCACCCCGGACCGCCACAGCCGCACGCCGTCCGCGTACACGGAGAACACCGCGCTGCCCAGGCCCGCCGCCATGTCGTCGATCCCGGCCCTCGCCCGGTACGAGGTGCACGACCGGTTGAGGTCGATCACCACCGAGGACAGTCCGTTGACCGTCACGCCGTCCGCGTACGTCACGCCCCCGACCGACAGGGAACGCCGCTGCCACACCCAGGTGCTCTCGGCGAGCCGCATCTCCGGCCCGGTGCCGTCCCCGGTGATCCCGTAGGGCAGCCCGCTCCACCGGTACTCGGCCGGCACGACCGGGTCCGGCAGCGGCGGCGGCTCCCCGGCGGAGGGCTCCGGTTCGGGCTCGGGCTCCGGCTCGGGCGTCGGCGAGGGTTCCGGCCGCTGCGCGGGGGACTCCTCGGCGGAGGGCTCCGGCGCGGGCTCCGCCGCGACCGGCTCGGCGGGCCGCGGGGCCGGGGCCTTCGGCGGCGGAGCGTCCTCGGGAGCCGCGGCCGGCGCGGAGACCGGCGGCGGTCCGGCAACCGGCGGGTGCTCGGGCGCCGTGCCGTCGCCGCCCACCAGCGCCAGCGCCAGGACCGCGGCGGCCACCGCCACCACACCCGCCGCGATGCCCGCCTTGGCCGGGGCGCCGAGCCCCTCGCCCACCGCGCCGCCGACGCCCCCCGAGCCCCCGGCGGCGCCCGCACCCGCCCCGGCTCCGGCACCCGCCCCGGCTCCGGCACCCGCCCCGGCTCCGGCACCCGCCCCGGCTCCGGCACCCGCCCCGGCTCCGGCACCCGCCCCCGCACTGGCCCCGGCTCCGGCCCCGGCTCCGGCCCCGGCCGCGCCGCCCGCGACCACGCCTCCCGTGCCGCCCGCCACCGCGGAGCCGCCGCCCGCCACCGCCGCCCCACCGGCCGCCGCCGCCCCTGCCCCGGTGCCGCCCGCGACGAACCCGGCCACCTTGGCGTACCCGGACGCGGCGAACCACCCGATGACGGCCACCGGAACGACCGCCGGGATGCCCTGCGCCACGTCCCTGATCTGCCCCGCCGCCGTCCGGCAGCGCGCGCACTCCTCCAGGTGCTTGCGCAGCCCCCGTTCGGCCCGGGTGCGCAGCCCGCCGCGGGCGTACGCGCCCAGCCCGGCCGCGTACCGGGCGCACTCGGCGTCGTCGGTGAGCGTGTCGCTGACGTGCGCCTGGAGGTAGGCCCGCTTGAGCCCTTCGCGGGCGCGGCTGGCCAGCACCCGTGTGCCGTTGGCGTCCAGCCCGAACAGCGTGGCCACCTCGCCGGGGGACTCGTCCTCGACCTCGGTGTGCCAGAGCACCGCCTGCCACCGCTCCGGCAGCGAGCGGAACGCCCGCATGGCCAGCGACCGCTCCGCCTCGTGCATCGCCCGCACGTCGGCGGCGAGTTCCAGGGTGTCGTCGTCCGCCCGGCCGCTCTCCCGCGTCGACTGCTCGACGAACACCGCGAAGTCGTCGACCAGTTGTTCCCGTCGCGACGACTTGATCCACCCGGCCGCCGTGCGGCGGACGGCGGTGAGCAGGTAGGCGCGGACGGCGTGCCGCGGCCCCGCGCCGCCGCGCACCGCCTGGAGCACGCCGGCGAAGACCTCGGCGGTGAGGTCGTCGGCGGTGTGCGCGTCCCGGCAGCAGGTGCGCGCGTACCGGCGCACCGCGTCCGCGTGCCGCCGGTAGAGGGCCTCGTAGGCGGAGTCGTCCCCGGCCCGCATCCGCACGATCAACTCCGCGTCGGACCCGGGGGCGACGGACCCACCCGTCTCCGGGGCGCTGCCCCCGGCGCGCTGGGCCGGCATCGGCCAGGACCCCGGTCCCGGCACGGCGGCCGACTCGACACCGCGCGCCACGGCGGAGCCGGGCCCCGCCTGCTCGGGAATCCGCCCAGGACCGCTCCCGGAACCGCCGCCGGAAGCAGGCCCGGCCGCGTCGTCAGGACCAGGCCCGGTCCCGTCGTCGGCCCCGGCACCCTGGTCGTTCCGCTCGTTCGCACCCATATATCGGCTGGCCCCCGCACGCCGGTCCGTCATAGCCCGGCCAGCGTGCCACGGGGAAACGCGCCGCGACGCGAGCAGGCGGAACCACCACTCTTCCGTGGGGTTTCGCCCGTTCGGAACGTCCCGCTCGCCACGCGGCGATGCATAATCCGGGGCGGCTCCCGGCCGGGCTCACCGCCCGAGAGCGGACCGGTGAGCGGCCCGGTGAGGAGCCCGGTGCGCGGCCCCGGACGAAACGCCCGCGGCCGGCCGTGCCGTCCGCCCGTGTCGGGCGTCCGCGTCAAACGTCCGCGTCAGGACGGCCGCGACCGCAGCCCCTCCAGCAGGATGTCCAGCAGCCGCGAGGACGCCGCCGCCTGCTGCGCCGGATCCGGCAGGGACGGCGCGGCGGTCGCGATGACCAGCAGCACGTCCGCCACCGACACGTCCGCCCGCAGCTCGCCCGCCGCCCGCGCCCGGTCGACCAGACGGCCGACCACGTCGAGCAGCGTCGCGGCCCCGGCGTCGTCGTCCGGCAGACCCGACTCGCCGGAGTCGGCCGGCACCGTCCGCTGCTGCGGCACCCGCGCGTCGTCCGCCACCCCGACCCGCAGCACCTGCGGCGGCAGCAGCCGCCCGGCGCCCGAGGCCACCGAGGTGCGCAGGAAGCGGGAGAGCGCCGACCACGGCTCGTCCTCCTGCCCCAGTGCGGCCCTCGCCTGCTCGGTCAGCCGGGCCGTCTCCTCCTCGGCTATCCGCCGCACCAGCACGTCCTTGCTCGGGAAGCGCCGGTAGACCGTGCCGACGCCCACCCGGGCGCGCCGGGCGACGTCCTCCATCGGCGCCCCGTAACCGAGCTCCCCGAACACCTCGCGGGCGGCCCGCAGCACGTGCTCCAGGTTCCGCTGGGCGTCCACGCGCAGCGGCGTCGTACGCACCCCTCGGCCGGCCGCGTGGGCCAGGCCGCCGCCGGTTCCGCCCACCGTCGCGGCGACGGGCGCCGAAGCCGCCCGCGCGACGGAAGCGGAAGGCCAGTGAGATTCCTGCGTCTGCATCGTCCGATCCCCCCGGTTCATGCGTCTCCCCCCGGAGACTCCCCACCTGTGGACAGCCGGGTCACGGGAAGGGGCGGTTGTGCGAAACCCGCCCGACGCGGTTCCGAACCGCGCATCCCCCCACACCCCGACGCAAGACGAACATAGTTGAGCGGACGTCAATTCAGAAGAGCCACGTTCCGCGTCAGGGGAACGCCCGAAAGGAGTACAAGGAGCACCGTCCCCCCACGCGCCCCCCGGGCGGGCCCGCACGGCCCCTCCCACCTGCGCCTTCCGGCCGTACGCCCCGATACGCCCCGCACGCCCCCGGAATCCGCCGCCGGTCACATCAATCGCCAAGGCTGTGGACAAAGTCCGGACCGGAGTGCGTCATGGGAGGGTGATGGTGAAGGAGCGCACCCGGGTGCTGGTGGTGGGCGGCGGCTGCGTCGGGATGAACACGGCCCTGCGGCTGCAGCGCCGCCTGCGCGCCGAGATCCGGGCCGGCGCCGTCGAGATCGTCATGATCACGTCCGACCCGTACATGACGTACCAGCCGTTCCTGCCCGAGGCCGCCGCCGGATCGATCTCGCCCCGCCATGTGGTGGTGCCGCTGCGCCGGGTCCTCGACGGCTGCCGGGTGATCGTGGGGGAGGTCACGGGCGTCGAGCACGGGCGCCGCCTGGCCCGCTACACCACGGCCGCCTCCGAGGAACGCGCCGTCCGCAACCCGTCCTCCCCCTGCGGCGAGTCGATCGGCTACGACGAGATCGTCCTCGCCCCGGGCTCGGTCTCCCGCACCCTCCCGGTGCCCGGACTGGCGGACCACGGCATCGGCTTCCGGACCGTCGAGGAGGCCATCGGACTGCGCAACCACGTCCTGGAGCAGCTCGACATCGCCGCCTCCACCCGCGACCCGGAGGTCCGCGAGGCGGCCCTGACCTTCGTCTTCGTCGGCGCCGGGTACGCCGGGGTGGAAGCCCTCGCCGAACTGGAGGACATGGCCCGGTACGCCGTCCGCCACTACAACACCATCGCCCCCGAGGACCTGCGCTGGGTGCTGGTGGAGGCCTCCGACCGGATCCTGCCCGAGGTCGACGAACGCCTCGCCCGGTACGCCCTCACCCAGTTGCGCCACCGCAACGTGGACGTCCGGTTGTCCACCCGGTTGCGTTCCTGCACCGACCGGGTCGCGGTGCTCGACGACGGCGCACGGCTTCCCGCGCGCACCCTCGTGTGGACCACCGGTGTGCGCCCCTCCCCGATGCTGGCCGGGACCGGACTTCCGCTCGACGACCGGGGGCGGCTGCGGTGCACCGAACACCTCGCCGTCGACGGGGTCCCGCACGCCTGGGCGGCCGGCGACGCGGCCGCCGTCCCGGACCTCACCGCCGCCACGCCGGGAGCGACGGTGGCCCCCAACGCCCAGCACGCCGTCCGGCAGGCCCGCGTGCTCGCCGACAACCTCGTCCGTGCCCTGCGCGGGGAGCCGCAGGAGAGCTACGCGCACGCCCGCCTCGGCGCCGTCGCCTCCCTCGGCCTGCGCAAAGGCGTCGCGCAGCTCCGCGGCCGGCGGCTCACCGGCCGCGCCGCCTGGCTGCTGCACCGCGCCTACCACCTGGGCCGCCTGCCGACCCTCAACCGCAAGGCCCGGGTGCTCGCCGAGTGGACGCTCGCCGGCCTTTTCGCCCGGGAGATCGTCTCGCTCGGCTCACTGGAACACCCGCGAGCTGAATTCGAACGGGCTGCCGGTGGGAAGCATCCCGACGACCCCACCACGGACCCGAACGGGTCCTTCTGAGCGGACGCAGGAACTCCGAAAACGCGCCAGGCGTCCAACGGATGTCGGTGCAAACCGCCCCGGAGCGGTCCGGGGCTGCCACACTGGTCCACCGTCCGCGGCGGCCGCGCCCGACCCGGCAGCAATCCGGAGCAGGCCGGAGACGACAACCCGAGGCAAGGATTCGTGAACTTCACGCGCTGGAGCGCCCGGCTCCCCGGAACGCAGCGCCGCGCCGCAGCGCGGGCGGGTACAGGTCTCTCGCCCGACGGCGCCGCCCAGGACCGGAGGGCCGACGGCTCCGTCCCCGCTGCCCGGGCCGAGCCGCCCGGCGGGCGCCACCACCCCGGCGCCCCGGCCGTCGGCGACCTCGCCGTCCACGAGGTCCTGGACCGCGTCCCCGCCCTGGTCGCCCTGGTGCACGGCGCCGACCACCGGGTCGCCTACGTCAACGCCGCCTACGCCGCCGCCTTCGGCGACCGCACCCCGGGCGAACCGGCCCGCGAGGAGCTCCCCGAGCTCGCCGAGACGGGCCTGCTCCCGCTCCTCGACCAGGTCCTGCGCAGCGCCCGGCCGCGCACCCTCAAGTCCCGCACGGCCTCCGACGGCCGCTGCTACACCTTCACCTGCACCCCCGTGGCCGTCGAGGGCGAACGGCACGGCGGCGTCCTGATCTTCGCCGCGGACGTCACCGACCACGCCGAGGCGGCCGAGCGGCTGCGGGCCAGCGAGCGCCGGCAGCGCGAGACCGCGGTGACCCTCCAGCGCTCCCTGCTCCCGCAGGAACTCGAGCAGCCCGACGACCTGCGCATCGCCGCCACGTACCACCCCGGCGGCACCGAGGCCGCGGTCGGCGGCGACTGGTACGACGTGATCACCCTGGGCGGCGGCCGCACGGCCCTGGTCATCGGCGACGTCATGGGCCGCGGGGTGCGCGCCGCCGCCGTGATGGGCCAGCTGCGCACCGCCGTCCGCGCCTACGCCCGCCTCGACCTCCCGCCGCACGAGGTGCTCCAGCTGCTGGACGGCCTGGCCTCCGAGATCGACGCCAACCAGATCGCCACCTGCGTCTACGCGGTCCACGACCCGAACGAGGGCCGCCTGGTCTACGCCTCGGCGGGCCACCTGCCGATCCTGGTCCGGGACGCGAGCGGCGAGGTCGTCCGCACGGAGGAACCCACCGGGCCCCCGCTCGGCGCCGGCGGCTGGGTGCACGGCTCCGCCTCGGTCCCGCTCGCCCCCGGTTCCACGGCCGTCCTCTACACCGACGGCCTGGTCGAGCGGCGGGACAAGGACCTCGACGAGGGCATCACCGCCCTGGAACGCGCGCTGGCCGGCGCCGGCGGCAGCCCCCAGGTGATCTGCGACCGGCTGATGCGTTCCGCCGGGGTCACCGCCGACCACGACGACGACGTGGCCGTGCTGGTGCTCCAGCACCCGGAGCGCGTCGGCGCGGAGGCGGACCTCTTCCGCAACGCCGAGCTGGAACTCCTCGGCGGCGCCGAGGCGGCCCCGCACGCCCGCGCCTTCACCTCGGGCGTCCTGGCGAGCTGGCGCTTCCCCGCGGACCTGTGCGACCTGGGGGTGCTGGCGGCCAGCGAACTGGTCGCCAACTCCCTCCAGCACGGCATCCCGCCGATGCGGCTGCGCCTGCGCCGCACCGACCGCCGCCTGATCGTGGAGGTCACCGACGCGGACGACCACCTCCCCCGCCGCCGCCGCGCCGAACCGGGGGACGAGTCGGGGCGGGGCATCGCCATCGTGGCGACCATCAGCTCCAGCTGGGGCTGCCGCCGGACACCGGGCGGCGGCAAGGCGGTCTGGTGCGAGTTCGCCCTCCCGACCCCGCCGTCACCCTCCGGCCCGGGCAGGCCCTAGGCGTCCGCGCCCACCGGGGAGGCGGGCGGCGCGGCGGGCGCGCTGCGCGCCACGACACGGGTGCGGGCGGCGTGCGGGTGGTTCTGCTCGGTGGTCAGACGCCGCTCCAGCATCATCGCCAGCCAGGCCATGCCGAGGCAGAAGATCAGCATCAGCACGATGTACGGCCCGTGCAGCGCGGCGCCCATCGGCCCGCCCACGGCCGGACCGATCGCCAGCGCGAGCTGCTTGACCAGCGCGAACGCGGAGTTGTACTGCCCCGCCAGCCCGGTCGGCGCCAGATCGGCGACCAGCGGCGCCAGCGTCGGCGACAGCAGCGCCTCACCCAGTCCGAACAGCGCGTACACCGAGATGAACGAGACCGTCGCGACGGCCTGGCTGACATCGGCCAGACCGGAGAACCCGGCGACCGCCCAGGCGAACGCCCACAGCAGGCCCACGGCCGCGATCACCCGCGAGCGACGCCGCCGCTCGACGAACCGCAGCACCAGGAACTGGGCCAGCACGATCATCGCCGTGTTGGCGGCCAGCGCCGTGCCCAGCGTCGACGTCGAGATGCCCGCGGCCTCCACGCCGTAGGCGCTCAGGCCCGACTCGAACTGCCCGTAGCAGGCGAAGAACAGCACGAACCCGAGGACGCACAGCCAGAGCATGGCCCGGTTCCGGACCAGCCCGCGCCAGTCGGCCTTCACCGCCGGCACCTGCTCCGGACCGCCGTTCTCGGGCAGCGCGGCCTTCGGCAGACGGGTCGTCGCCATCAGGGCGGTCAGCAGGACGAACATCGCCGCCTGGATGGAGAACAGCAGGGTGAAGGACCCCGGACGCGTCGGGTCCACCAGGTGCCCGCCGATCAGCCCACCGACGCCCAGACCGAGGTTCTGCAGGAAGAACTGCGTGGCGAACGCCCGCGTACGGGTGGCGGTGGAGGAGCAGTCGACCACCAGCGTGGCCAGCGCCGGCTGCATCACGGCCTGACCCGCGCCGAGCAGCGCCGCCGACAGGAGCACCGTGGTCGTGCCGGCCGCGAGCCCCAGCGCCAGTGAGCCGCCCGCGGCCGCCAGCAGCGAAACGATCAGCACGGGGAGCGCGCCCCGCGTCACGATGGCCCGCCCGGCGAACGGGAGCACGATGAGGGCGGCCACCGCGAACACCGCGAGGACCAGCCCCGCGGTCACGGAGCCCAGCCCCCGCACCTGTGCCACATAGACGTACAGATACGGAACGGTGAATCCCAGACCGAACGCGCTGAGCGCGCTCCCCACCTGGATCCGCCGCATCGCCTTGCTCACTGTCACCTGCCTCGATACGAGTCGTTAGCTCTGAATACTTCGAACCTAAAGTTCGAAGCTAAAGACTACACACCCAAGGTCTTCAGGTGCGAAGCCTGTGCATGCGATACTCCACACATGGCCGACAACTCCTCCGACACGAACGCACCGGCGCTCGGCGAGCCGACGCTCGAGGAGCAGATCGCGGCCTACCAGCGCGAGTTCCAGGACCTCGACCCCCAGGTGGAGAAGGTCGTCTCCGCGCTCTCCCGGCTCAACCGCCGCATGAACGTCGCCTACAGCCGCCAGACCGCGGACCTCGGCATCAGCAACGCGGACTGGGAGGTGCTCAAGGCCCTGGTCCTCTCGGGCGCCCCGTACCGGATGGGCCCGGGCGACCTGGCCAAGCGGCTCGGCCTGACGCCGGCCGCGATGACCCACCGGATCGACCGCATGGTCACCGAGGGCCTGGTGACCCGGGAGCGCGACGAGTCCAACCGCGTCCGGGTCATCGTCGAGCTGACGCCGGTGGGCCGCGAGAAGTGGCTCGACGCCATGCGCCTGGCCAGCGTCTTCGAGGAGGACCTCCTCCAGGACCTCTCCTCGGACGAGCGGCACACCCTGGGGGAGCTCCTCACCCGCCTCCTGATCCGCGTCGAGCACGCGCAGCCGGACGCGGGCGGCCGACTCACCGACCTGGACTGAGGGCCGCCCCGGACGGCCGGGGAGGAGACGTCGCTCTACCGCCCTCCAGCGATGCTTGACACGGCCCGCCGCGATCCGTAAGGTTCTTCGAGTTGCCGCCGAGCCGTTACGGTTCCCCGGCAACCGTCCGCCGCTCTCAGCGGCACCTCACACCCAGCACGATCACCCCCGCGGGATTGTTTCCGGCATGCCCGGAATTCAATTTCCGCGGACTCGCGGTCTCTCCGCCGGCTCCGAATAGGACCGATTGGGAACCACGGGAAAGATCCGCTAAGGTTTGAGACGTCGGAAGGGCCCAACAGCCCGGAAGACAACTCCCGCTGACTGGGAATCAGACGCAGAAAGCATCTGATAGAGTCGGAACCGCCGGAAAGGAAAA
>NZ_JBEYUK010000031.1:0-70716 GCF_040643475.1 Streptomyces sp. NPDC047130
TACGTCAACCCGGCACAGAGTGACGACGTGCGGCTACGCACCCCCTGTACACGCTCCGTGAAGAAGTGTTCACTGGGAGTGAGTTCACGGCGAAGCGCGCGGCCGGACGCCGGCAGTACTCTGCTCGCAGGAGCGACGACCTCGGCCACGGGACAACGACTGCCGCTCCTCGTCCTCTGCCCCGGCGACCAGGTGTTGTCCCCCACTCCACCGGCCGGACACCCGGCTTCAACGTCCACGGCGCTCCGGCCACCTCTGCGAGAACGCCGTCCGAGCGCTCCGCCGACCGGACGAGCGGTCGATGACAGGGTCCGAGATCACGCCCTCGGGTGTCCGGGCCGGCAACGTCGGCCCCGCGCACCGAGGCATCACCCCCATCCGCGGGCCACCCGCCGGAACACCGCCCGCCATGCGTCCCGCACCACACTCCGCCAGATCCGTGATGCTTTCCTCGACGAACGGCGCCACCACAGGAACGCCGTCTCAGCAGCAGATGCTCCCCCGGGGACAAGAGGTCGGCATCCGCCCCCGCCCCAACGGCATGAGCGGAAAACCCGCCCTGGCCGTCCGGGCTCCTGTGACGCCCGCGGTGACGGAGTGGGGGTTTCGACCCGAGTGGTCGGCGCGGCAGCTCAGTGGCGGGGGGACCTCAGTTCGATCGCCGGGCACCGGTCCATCACCATGTCCAGCCCCGCCGCCCGCACCCGCTCGTACGCCGCCTCGTCGACGACCCCGAGCTGGAACCACACCGCCTTGGCGCCGATCGCGACCGCCTCGTCGGCGACCGCGCCGGCCAGGTCGGAGTTGACGAAGACGTCCACCACGTCGACGTCGAAGGGGATCGCGTCGAGGGAGGGGTACCCCTGCTCCCCGTGAACCGTCTCCGCCTTGGGGTGCACCGGCACCACCCGCTTGCCGAAGCGCCGCAGGACCTGCGCCACGCCGTACGCGGCGCGGTCGCGGTTGTTGGAGAGGCCCACGACCGCCCAGGTGTCACCCCGCTCGGTCAGGATCCTGCGGACCGTGTCCGTGGTGCCGTCGCTCATGGGGTTCCTCCTGGTCGTCGGGGGCTTCGTCGCGGCTTCGCCCGGGGCTGTGTCGGGGCTTCGTCGCGGCTTCGTCGGGCTTCACGGTGTCGAACGGCGGGTGAGGCGGGGGCATTCCCTTCCGCATACCCTGTGCTCGAACAAAGGAGCGCTGCACCACCATGAAGTACCTCCTGCGAGCCATCACCCGCGAGGAGCACCTGGCCTTCGTCGCCCGGCAGTCGTCGGTGAGCCATCTGCAGATCCCCTCCTGGGGCGAGGTGAAGAGCGACTGGCGTCCGGCCTCGCTGGGGTGGTTCGACGACCGGGGCCGGCTGGTCGGCGCCGGGCTGGTGCTGCTGCGCCCGCTGCCCAAGGTGCGGCGCTACCTCGCGTACCTCCCTGAGGGGCCCGTCGTCGACTGGGCCTCGCCGGACCTCGAGGACTGGCTGCGGCCCATGATCGACTACCTCAGCGACCTCGGCGCCTTCACGGTGCGGATGGGCCCGCCCGTGGTCGTCCGGCGCTGGGACGCCCCGGCCCTGCGGGCCGCGGTGAGCGACCCGGAGGTGCGGTGGCTGCGGGAGGCGCCGCCCTCCGAGGAGGACCCGGCGGCGGTGGAGCTCGCGGAGCGGCTGCAGGGGCTCGGCTGGCGCCCGGTCACCGCGGACGGCGAGGACAGCGCCGCCGTGAACCAGCCCCGGTACGTGTTCCAGGTGCCGTTCCGCGGGCGTCCGCTCAAGGAGGTCCAGCAGGGCTTCAGCCAGGAGTGGCGCAGGAGCGCCAAGAAGGCGTGGCGGTCCGGGGTGGAGGTGGTCCGGGGCGGCTACGAGGAACTGCCGGCCTTCCACCGTCTCTACGCGCGGACCGCGGAGCGGGACGGCTTCCTGCCGCGCCCGCTCCCCTACTTCCGGCGCATGTGGATCGCCCTGCGCAACGAGCACCCGGACCGCATGCGGCTCTACCTGTCCCGGTACGAGGGCGAGGACCAGGCCGCCGCCCTGATGCTCGCGGTCGGCGACCATGTGTGGCACGCCTACGGCGCCGCGCCCTCCGACCGCACGGACGTGTCGCCGGACCACGCGCTGCAGTGGCGGATGATCGCGGACGCCCACGAGATGGGCGCGGACCTGTACGACCTGCGGGGCATCAGGGACGCCGTCGCGGGCGAAGAGCAGCACCTGGCGCTGCTCCGTCACCGCCTGGGCACGGGCGGGCAGGCGGTCGAGTACCTCGGGGAGTGGGACTTCCCGATCAGCAGGGTCCTCCACAAGGCGCTCGACCTCTACATCGCGCACCGCGGCGCCTGAGGAGCCCTCCGGCCCCTCGGGCGCCGCGCGGGCGAGGGCGCGTCAGTTGAAGGTGTCCGGGTCCGGCCCCGTGCGCAGCCCGCGGTCGAGGGCGGCGAGGGAGGCCATCTCCTCCTCGGTGAGGGCGAACCCGAAGACGTCGATGTTCTCGGCGATCCGGGTGGGCGTGACCGACTTGGGGATCACGATGTTGCCCAGTTGGAGGTGCCAGCGCAGCACGATCTGCGCGGGCGACCGGTCGTACCGGCGGGCGAGGGTCTCGACGGCCTCGTCCTCCAGCACCGCGCCCTGGGCCAGCGGGCTCCACGCCTCGGTGGCGATCCCCAGCTCCGCGTGCGCGGCGCGCAGTTCGGCCTGCTGGAGGCCGGGGTGGAGCTCGACCTGGTTGACGGCGGGGACCAGCGAGCTGTGGTCCAGCAGCCGGCGCAGGTGCGCGGGCCGGAAGTTGGAGACGCCCGCGGCACGGATCCGGCCGTCGGCGGCCAGCCGCTCGAAGGCGCGCCAGGTGTCGAGGTAGAGGTCGCGGGCCGGGGTGGGCCAGTGGATCAGGTACAGGTCGACGTGGTCGAGGCCCAGCTTGGCGAGGCTCTCGTCGAAGGCCCGGAGGGTGGCGTCGTATCCCTGGTCGGTGTTCCACAACTTGGTGGTGACGAACAGTTCCTCGCGGGCGATGCCGGAGGCGGCGAGGGCCTTGCCGACGCCGGCCTCGTTGCCGTAGATCGCGGCGGTGTCGATGGAGCGGTAACCGGCATCGAGCGCGGCGGTGACGGCGGCGGTGGTCTCCTCGTCGGGGACCTGGAAGACGCCGAAGCCGAGCTGGGGGATGGTCACGCCGTTGTTGAGGGTGACGGCGGGGACGGAGGGGGTCATGGTGCGTTCCTCGCAGAGACGTTGGTCGAGATGCCGGGCTGTCGAGATGTCGGGCTGGTGGGTTGGTGGGCTGGTGGGGTGCCCTGGTGTTGCGGCGCCGAAGCCTGGAAGCGGCGATGTGTCGAGGCGGCCGGCGGGATGCCAGGTCGCCGCTCCCGGCGGCTCTTGGAAGGTCCGGTGTCAGAGGCGGGCCGGCTCCGGCTGTGCCGCCCGCCCGGACCCGGCGACCACACGGCCCGCCGGGTCCCCGCCCCGCGCACGACGGTCGAGGTGCGCGGCGAGGAGGAAGAGCAGGAGGGCGACGGCGGCCAGGATCGCGCCCACCCAGTTGGGGGCGGTGTAGCCGAGTCCGCCGGCGATCACCAGGCCGCCCAGCCAGGCGGCCAGCGCGTTGCCGAGGTTGAAGGCGCCGATGTTGGCGGCGGAGGCCAGGGTGGGCGCGGCCGACGCCTGGTCGAGCACCCACTTCTGCAGGGGCGGCACGGTGGCGAAGCCCAGCGCGCCGATCAGCGTCAGGGTGACGGCCGCGAGCGCCTTGTGCTGTGCGGTGAAGGTGAAGGCCAGCAGCGTGAGCGAGAGCAGGGCGAGGGCGGTGAACAGCATGGGCATCAGCGCGCGGTCGGCCAGTCTGCCGCCGGCCAGGTTGCCGAGGAACATGCCGAGCCCGAACAGCACCAGCAGCCAGGTCACGGAGGCCTCGGCGTACCCGGTGACCTCGGTCATCATCGGCGTGATGTAGGTGATGGCGGCGAAGACCCCTCCGTAGCCGAGGACGGTCATCGCCATGGCGAGCCACACCTGGACGTTGCGGAAGGCGGCGAACTCGGCGCGGACGTCGGCGGCCGGGGGCCGGCCGGCCTCGGGGACCAGCTTGGCGACACCGAGCAGCCCGACCACGCCGAGCGCGGCCACGGCGGCGAAGGTGACCCGCCAGCCGGCCGCCTGCCCGAGGTAGGTGCCGCCGGGGACGCCGACGATGTTGGCCACGGTCAGGCCCATGAACATCAGCGAGATCGCCGACGCCCGCTTGTGCGGGGCGACCAGGTCGGCGGCGACCACGGAGCCGATGCCGAAGAAGGCGCCGTGCGCCAGGGAGGCGACGATCCGGCCGGCCAGCATCAGTCCGAAGGCGGGAGCCACCGCGGAGAGCGCGTTGCCGACCACGAAGAGGCCCATCAGGAACATCAGCATCTTCTTGCGGGACACCTTGGTGCCCAGCACGGTCAGCAGCGGCGCCCCGAGGACGACGCCGAGCGCGTAGCCCGTGACCAGCCACCCGGCGGTCGGGATGGAGACGCCGAAGTCACCGGCGACCTGGGGCAGCACGCCCATGATCACGAACTCGGTGGTGCCGATCCCGAAGGCCCCGATGGCCAGGGCCAGGAGCGCGAGAGGCATGGGAAGATCTCCCAGTCGTTGTGAGGGGTGGTAACGAGCTAGAACAATAATTGCAGACGCGCTTTAATTGCAAGCGCGGGCTAAATCTGGCCCAGGGTTACCGCCGTGTGGAAGGATTGTGGGAGCGCCCGCGCTTCCCGCGGGTCCGCCCGCAAGCCCGAGCTGGAGGTCAGCGTGACCGCGACCGATCCCTCGCTCACCGCCCTCGCAGACGGCTGGTGCGCGCTGTCCCTGCTGCACGGCAGGATCGAGTCCCACCTCGAGCGCGCCCTGCAGCGCCACGGCCTGAGCGCGCGGGAGTACTCGCTGCTCGACGTGCTCAGCCGCCAGCACGACGGGGAGGGCGGCCATCTCCAGATGAAGCAGGTCGCGGACGCCGTGGTGCTGAGCCAGAGCGCGACCACGCGGCTGGTGACCCGCCTCGAGGACCGCGGACTGCTGTCGCGCTACCTGTGCCCCACGGACCGGCGGGGCATCTACACCAACGTCTCCGACGCCGGCCTCGCCCTGCTCGCCGAGGCCCGGCCGACGCACGACGCCGCCCTGCGGGAGGCGCTGGACGAGGCCGCCCGCGACCCTCGGCTGGAGCCTCTGGTGCGGGTGGTGGAGTCGGCGCGCACCACCGTCTGACACGCCCCACGCGCCCGGCCCGCGCACGGCCGCGCGGGGGGCGCGGCCGGGCGCCGCAGCGCCTTTGGCGCTCAGCCGGTGCCGAGGAGGAACGGCAGCAGGGCCTCGTAGGAGGGTGCCGTCGCGGGCGTGAACCGCCGCGTCCCGCCGCGGTACGAGCGGACCTCCAGCCAGCTCCCGGGGGTGGCACCGGGGAGCGCCGCCAGCAGGCTGCGCAGGTCGTCGGTCCGGAAGACCAGGAACTTCTTCCTCGCCGGCCGGTGGAAGGAGGGCTCCACGGCGTACCTCAGGTCCACCACCGGGCGCGGCTCACGGTCCCAGTCGCCCAGGCGTATCGCCCCGTGTCCGGTCGTCCGCGCGTCGACCAGTACCTCGGTGTCCGCGTCGCCGATCTCACAGTCGAAGACGGGGTGGGCGCTCGCCACCCGGGCGTCGCCCGACCCGGTGAGGGCCGGTGAGCGGAACAGGGCGTGCGTGAAACGGCCGGCCGGGGCGGGCAGGCGCACCTTGTGGTGGGAGCCGCCGTCGAACGGCAGGTCCCGGCGGGTGTCGAGGAAGGCGAGGAACGCGGCGACGGCCTCCGGGTCGTGCGAGGCGGCCCCCACGGCGAACCGGACGGCGCGGCGCCCGTCGTCGCCGAGGACCAGGTACTCGTGGAATCCGGCCCGCGGGGCGGCGGTCGCCGGACGCCGCCGGTGGATCGCCTCGAAGCCGTCCACCGGCAGGAAGCCGTCCGCGTCCGGGAGGTCGCCGAGCAGCGGCCGGTCGTCGGCACCCGGCCTCTCCCGGGCACCCTGCTCCCCGGGGGCACCCGCGTCGGGGGCCGACTCCGTGCCGGCGACCGCCTCCGTCGCGGTGAAGCCCTTGCGCAGGTACTCCCGTGCCTTGCGGGAGGCATGGCGGCGGGCGTCCCGCTCGTCGTCGCGGGTGACCGTCATCGCCGTGCCGTTCCCGCCGACGATCCCCCACCGGAGGTGGCAGCGGATGCCCTCCTGCCGGACCTCCCGGTACTCGGTCCGGCCGTCCGCGTGCCGCTCGAACCGCTGCCACTCCCCCACGCCGCTCACGTTCTCCACCGGGGCAGTGTGCCAGGCAGGGCCGACGGCCCCGCGCGGGCCGGGCGCCTCACTCGCCTGCGGCGTGGTCACCGATCTCCCGCGCCGCCCCCGCTATCCGATCTCCACCACCCGCGCCCAGTCCGGCGGGAGGTCAGGGATGCGGTCGGGGTCGTCCTCCGACCAGCGCGGGGCACGCGGGAACAGGCCGACGACCGTGCGGCACGGAGGCCGGTGCTCGGGCCACGGGGTCTGGCCGTCGGTGAGGGCCACCACGACGTCGGGACGCGGGCGGGCCCGCAGGGCCGTCGTGAAACCGGCGCGGAGGTCGGTGCCGCCGCCACCGAGCAGCGGGATGCCCTCGCCCCGGCACATCGGCCCCACCCGGTGCGCTGCGGCGTCGCAGCTGACCACGCTCACCAGGTCGCCGCGACCGCCCACCGCGCGGGTGATCGCGGCCACCTCCAGCAGCGCGCTGCCGAGTTCCAGGTCGCTCACCGACCCGGAGGTGTCGATGACCACCGTCACCCGCGGCGGCCTGCGCCGCAGGCTCGGCAGCACCACGCCGGGCAGCCCGGACGAGCGGCGCGAGGGCCGGCCGTAGGTGTAGTCCTGGCCGGCCCCGGATCCGGTGGCCGCCGAGCGGATCGCCGCGCCCAGCAGCGCCCGCCACGGCTGGGGCGCGTGGAACACCTCGTCGGCCCAGCGCCGCCAGGTGCGCGGGGTCCGCCCGGGCCGGGCGGTGATGCCCTGCGCGACCCGGAAGCGCACGGCGTCCCGCTCCTGGTCGCTCAGTCCGTCGGCGCCGTCCGGCCCGAGTTCCCAGGGCCGGACCACGCCGTCCGCGCCGCTGCCGCAGTCCAGCCAGGAGAAGGGGAGGGTGTGCCGGCCGAGCCGGAAGCTCTCCACGTACTCCTCCATCACCCCGCCCTCGGGCAGTCCCAGCGACCGCGGGGTGACGGCTCCCCGCGGCTCCACCAGCCCGTCGCCGAAGGCGTCGTCGTTGATCTCGCAGTCGGCGGCGATGTTCATCCGGAACCGGTCCCCCGGCCCGGTCAGGTCGTGCGCGCGGGCCAACCGGTCGCTGCGTCCGTGGTGGTCGCGGAGGAGGTGGGACACCTCGTGCACCCAGACGGAGGCCAGTTCCTCGACCGGCGTGGCCGCCACGAACGCCGGGGAGGCGTAGCACCGCCAGTACTGGTCCACGGCCATGGTGGGGACCTTGGACGACTCGACGACGTGCAGCGCGTACAGCGCCGAGGCCAGGTAGGGGCGGGCCCGGGCGGCTTGCAGCCGGGCCGTGAACAGCTTGTCGAGGTCCAGGGGTTCGTGGCACGGCGGCGCGGGGGCAGGCCGTGGCGGGCCCGGGGACGGCCGTGGCGGGTCGGCCGGACACTGCGCTGCGGGCCGGGGGCGGGGACCGAGCCGGGCCAGGTCGCTCGGCCTGGCGCTGACCTTCTTGGTGGACTGCGGGGTGGACCGCGGGGTGGACTGCGGGGTGGCCGCGTTCGCCCGCGTGCCGGTGGTCCTCGTCATCGCGACGCCTCCGCCTTCGCGGCGTCGGCGACCCTCCGTGCGGCCCGTGCCGCGGCCCGGTCGGCGCCGCGGGAGAGTTCGACGGCTCCGGCCAGCCGCTCGATCGCCGCCGGCACGTCCCACTCGTCCTGCCGCAGGGTGGCCAGCGTGGTCGCGGGCACCACCACCAGGTCGGGGGCGCCCGTCTCCATGGCCCGCACCAGCACGGCCCAGGCGGCGTCCCACCGCTGCCTGGTCGGCCGCTTCCGCACGGCCGCCACCACGCCGTCCAGCACGGCCTGGCGGAGGTCGCCCCGCTGCGGCAGCTCCGCCCCGGCCGGGTCGGCGAGGACGTCCTCCGGGTCCGGCAGGTCCATCCGGTCCATGCTCGCCAGCAGCTCCAGCCCGGGGCCGTCCCCCACCGTGCCCCTGACCAGCAGGGACAGCACGTCACGGTCGGCGCCCGCGGCGGTCGCGAAGGCGATCAGCCGCAGCGTCATGTCCCAGGTGCGGGGCGAGGGCCAGGCCCCGCCGCGCCGCGTCTCGGCGGCCGGCAGCTGGTGGACCAGCTTGGGACGCGCGGTCAGCAGCCCGCACACGGCACGCCGGGCGAGGTCGACCGCCGGCACCAGGGCGGCGGGGTCCAGCCGGGGCAGGGTGGCCCGCGGCCACACCCCGCCCAGGCCGCGGACCACCACGTCGGGGTCGTGCGCCCACATGAGGTGGACGAACCGGTTGGCGAGCGGCGCGCTCAGCTCCCACCCGTCGGCGGCGGACGCCCGCGGGTTGGCGGCGGCGACGATGCGGACCTCCGGCGGCAGCCGGAGGGCGCCGACGCGGCGTTCCAGCACCAGCCGCAGCAGCGCCGCCTGCACGGCGGGCGGCGCGGTGGACAGCTCGTCCAGGAAGAGCAGCCCGCGGCCCTGCCGGACCAGGCGGACCGCCCAGTCCGGCGGAGCCATCGGCACGCCCTGCGCCGCCGGGTCGTCCCCGACGACGGGCAGACCGGAGAAGTCGGAGGGCTCGTGGACGCTGGCGATCACCGTGGTCAGCGGCAGGTCCAGTTCCTCGGCGAGCTGGGTGACGGCGGCGGTCTTGCCGATGCCCGGCTCCCCCCACAGCAGCACCGGGAGGTCGGCGGCGACGGCGAGGGTCAGCGCCTCCAGCTGAGGGTCGCGGCGGACTTCGGTCTCGGTGTCGCCGAGCAGGCCCAGCAGGGCGGAGGCTACGGCGAGCGGGGTGGTGGCCGGGGCGGTCGCCGGGGCGGCGGGCAGGGTGGCTGTGGTCATGACCAACTCCTTCGGGGCGGGGCGGGGCGAGGCCGGAACGACGGGCACGTACGCGGCACGTACGCGACACCGGCGCGGCATGGACGCGGCAAGGACGCGGCATGGACCAGGCGAGGCCGCGGCGCAGCGGGGTGCGGGGTGCGGGCGGGGAGAGCGGGACGGCGGGTGTGCGCGCGGGATTCAGCCGGTGGCGGCTTCGCGGTCTCGGCGCCGCACGGCGCGGCGGTAGGAGGGGGCGACCCTGCCCGACTGGTGGTGGCGGGGCACGCCGCGGAGCCGGCCCGGCTCGAAGAGCCCGGCCCGGAACAGCCCGTGGACGGTCCGACGCTCCGTCACGGCCTGGAGGGCGTCGAGCAACTCCCCCTCGCGCAGCACCGCTCGGGGCCCGAGCAGGGCCGTCACGACGTCGAGAGCGCCCTCGACGTCTCCGTGCGCCAGGCGCTCCTGGACGCCGGGCAGGCACGCGGGGCTGCGGTGCGCCGCGTCGACGGCCCGCAGGCAGGGCAGCGGTGGTCCGCCCAGCGCGGCCAGGAGTTCCTCGCGGCGCAGCTCCGCCGGATCGTGGTCGAGCGGCGTCAGCACGCCGTCGACCTGGGCGATCCGGTGCAGGGCGCCGCGGCACTCCACCACGCCGGGCTCCCCCGCCCGGCCCGCGGGCGGGGCGCCGGGCTCCGGCCGGTGTCCGGGCGCGAGCGCGGAGGCCACCAGCGGATGGAGGTCGTGCGGCGCGACGAGACCGGCCGCGAGCAGGTCGAGGTCGGGCGGCACCCAGGTCGCCGCGTCGGGCAGGACCGGCAGGCCCGCCGGGGCGCCCCGCGCCTCGCGCGCCTCGGCGATCCGCCAGGCACCGCCTTCGTCGCGGGCCACGTCCAGCACCAGGCGGCCGCGGCCGCCGAGCCGCACCACCACGCTGCCCGCGGTGGCGCCCCCGTCGGCCAGCAGGATGCCCGCCTCCTCGGCCCAGCGGCCCACCGCGCAGCGGCGTTCCTCGGCGAGGGCGCGCAGCCGCCCGCCCAGGACGTCCGCGGTGTCCGCGAAGTCCGCCGGGGCCGTCGACCGGTCCGGCAGTTCGCCCGCCCGGCTCGCGTCCCAGAGGTGACGGTGCAGGTCGAGCCGGTAGCGGCGGCTCGGCGCGGGGTGCGGATGGCGGTGGGCCGCGGCGTCCGGGGCGGCGGGGTCCCACAGGAGCAGGGAGATCCGCTGTCCGGCGTCCGCCCAGGCGGGGTCGGTGCGCACCACCAGACGCAGCGGGTCACGGGCGTCGGCACCGGCCCCGTCGTAACGGGCGAGCGGCAGCGTCAGGCCGGGGCGCAGCAGTCCGTCCGGTGCGACCCTCGGCAGGTGCCAGCGCAGCAGGTCGGGCGCCAGCCTGCGCAGGTCGGCCCGGAGGCGGGCGGCGAACTCCCGCCCGTGGCGGCGGGAAACGGCGGGGAGGTCGACATCGACGTCGACCCGTGCGGCGGCGCAGGCCCCCGCCCAGTCGCCGGTCTCACGGCGGGCCGTCGCGGTCTCGATCATGGAGGGCGGCACGGCGTAGGCACGCACGCGCCGCCAGAGGGAAAGTCGTCCGTTCGCGGTTGTGGTGGGCATCAGCACTCACCTTGCGCGGACGGGACCCCCAATCTGCGAACACAGGTGGTCTTCATCGCCGCGAACGATACCCGCCTTCCGACGATCCGTCAGCCACTTTTTCCGGGCCCGGCCGAGCGGGCACATACCACTTAATAAGGGACAAAACATCCCGGAAACGGGATTTCCAAACTGGAATGACTCGTCTTTCTGTACCTCTCGCCTAAAGCAGGGTAAGGTTCGTGACCATGACCGCACACCCCGCCTCGCCCGCCGAGGAACTGCGCGGCGCCGGCCTGCGGGTGACGGCAGCCCGCGTCGCGCTGCTCGAAACCGTCAGGGCGGGTGACCACCTCGGCGCCGAGGCGATCGCCTCCGGCGTCCGCGAGCGCGTGGGCCACGTGTCCACCCAGGCCGTCTACGAGGCGCTGCACGCGCTGACGGCCGCGGGACTGGTCCGCCGCATCGAACCGGCCGGCAGCCCGGCCCGGTACGAGGCGCGGGTCGGGGACAACCACCACCACGTCGTGTGCCGCTCCTGCGGAGCGGTCGCCGACGTGGACTGCGCGGTCGGCGAGGCGCCCTGCCTGACCGCCTCGCAGAACCACGGCTTCGTCATCGAAGAGGCCGAGGTGACCTACTGGGGCCTGTGCCCCGCCTGTTCCACAGCTCGCAGCACCTGAGCCGTGATCGCCTGATCCAGAAGGACAGACATGACTGAGAACCACGACGCTATCGTCACCGAGCCGAAGGCGGAGACGGGCGGCTGCCCCGTCGCGCACGGCGCGCGCGCCCCTCACCCGACCGCGGGCGGCGGCAACCGCCAGTGGTGGCCGGAGCGGCTCAACCTCAAGATCCTCGCCAAGAACCCCGCGGTCGCCAACCCGCTGGGTGAGGACTTCGACTACGCCGAGGCCTTCAAGGGCCTCGACCTGGCCGCGGTCAAGCAGGACCTCGCCGAGCTGATGACCGACTCGAAGGACTGGTGGCCGGCGGACTACGGCCACTACGGCCCCTTCATGATCCGCATGGCCTGGCACAGCGCCGGCACCTACCGCATCACCGACGGCCGCGGTGGCGCGGGCGCCGGTCAGCAGCGCTTCGCCCCGCTGAACAGCTGGCCGGACAACGTCAACCTGGACAAGGCCCGCCGTCTGCTGTGGCCGGTCAAGAAGAAGTACGGCAAGGCCATCTCCTGGGCCGACCTGATGATCCTCGCGGGCAACGTCGCCCTGGAGTCGATGGGCTTCAAGACCTTCGGCTTCGCCGGTGGCCGCGCGGACGTGTGGGAGCCCGACGAGGACGTGTACTGGGGCCCGGAGACCACCTGGCTCGCCGATGAGCGCTACTCCGGCGACCGTGACCTCGAGGAGCCGCTCGCCGCGGTCCAGATGGGTCTGATCTACGTCAACCCCGAGGGCCCCAACGGCAACGGCGACCCGCTGGCCGCCGCCCGCGACATCCGCGAGACGTTCCGCCGCATGGCGATGAACGACGAGGAGACCGTCGCCCTGATCGCCGGTGGTCACACCTTCGGCAAGGCGCACGGCAACGGCCCGGCGGACTCCGTCGGCGACGACCCGGAGGCGGCCGCCCTCGAGGAGCAGGGCCTCGGCTGGAAGAACAGCCACGGCACCGGCAAGGGCGCGGACACCATCACCTCGGGTCTCGAGGGCGCCTGGACGTACGAGCCCACCAAGTGGGACAACGAGTACTTCAAGATCCTGTTCGGCTACGAGTGGGAGCAGTTCCGCAGCCCCGCCGGCGCCCTGCAGTGGCGTCCGAAGCACGGTGCGGGCAAGGTCGTCCCCGACGCCCACCTCGAGGGTGTCCGGCACCAGCCGATCATGTTCACCACCGACCTCGCGCTGCGCATGGACCCGATCTACGAGCCCATCTCGCGCCGCTTCCTCGAGGACGAGCAGGCCTTCGCCGACGCGTTCGCCCGCGCCTGGTTCAAGCTGACCCACCGTGACATGGGCCCGGTCCAGCGCTACCTCGGCCCGGAGGTCCCCTCCGAGGTCCTCATCTGGCAGGACCCGCTGCCGGAGCGCACCTTCGAGGTCGTCGACGAGGCGGACGTCCAGGCCCTCAAGGCCAAGATCGCCGAGGCCGGCCTGACCGTGCAGCAGCTGGTCTCCACCGCGTGGGCCTCCGCGTCCTCCTTCCGCGGCAGCGACAAGCGCGGCGGCGCCAACGGCGCCCGCATCCGCCTGCAGCCGCAGATCGACTGGGAGGTCAACGAGCCGGAGAAGCTCAAGACCGTCCTGCGCACCCTCGAGGGCGTCCAGGAGTCCTTCAACGCCTCCCTCTCCGGCGGCAAGCAGGTCTCCCTGGCCGACGTGATCGTCCTGGCCGGCGCCGTCGGCGTCGAGCAGGCCGCCAAGGAGGCGGGCTTCGACATCGAGGTCCCGTTCACCGCGGGCCGCGTGGACGCCACGCAGGAGCAGACGGACGTCGAGTCCTTCGCCGCTCTCGAGCCGAAGGCGGACGGCTTCCGCAACTACCTCGGCAAGGCCAACCGCCTGCCGGCCGAGCACCTGCTGCTCGACCGCGCCAACCTGCTCACCCTGAGCGCGCCCGAGCTGACCGTCCTCGTCGGCGGCCTGCGCGTCCTGGGCGCCAACTACCAGGACTCCGCCCACGGTGTCCTGACCGAGGCCCCGGGCAAGCTCAGCAACGACTTCTTCGTCAACCTGCTCGACCTGGGCACGACGTGGAAGCCGGTGGACGGCGACAGCAACCTGTTCGAGGCGTTCGACGACGCCACGGGCGAGAAGAAGTGGACCGGCACCCGTGCCGACCTCGTCTTCGGTTCCAACTCCGAGCTGCGCGCCCTCGCCGAGGTCTACGCCTGCGACGACGCCAAGGAGAAGTTCGTCCAGGACTTCGTCAAGGCGTGGAACAAGGTCATGAACGCGGACCGCTTCGACCTGGTCTGATCCGGCCCGCTCCGGCCTGCTCCGGGCGGAGCCCGGAACGCCCCCGACCGGCCGCGAGGCCGGGCGGGGGCGTTCCCGTGTCCCCTGCCGGGACGGGCCGTCAGGCGCCCGGAGAGTTCCCGGCCTCCGCCGCCCGCCGACGGCGTCCCGCCTCGCGGGCCAGCACGCCGCCCAGCGCGACCCGGAGCCGCACCGGCAGCGGCGTGACCACCACCCGCACCACCCGGGCGAGCCGCCGCAGCCACCGCTCCCGGCGCGCGGACCAGGGCAGGCCGAAACGTTCCCGCAGCGCGGGCGGCAGCACGCCGACGGTCACGAACAGCGCGGCGCGTCCGGCCGCCCGGCCCACCGGCCGCCACAGCGCCTCGGGAATCCACGGGGCGGGCCTGGCCGGGGCGGCCAGCGCGTCGAGCACGTCGCGTACGGAGCGGTTCGTCTCCAGCCGGTCGGCCACCATCGTGTCGTAGTACGCGCGGAACGCCTCCCAGTCCGGCGGCAGATGGTGCTCCTTCAGCCCCCAGACCCTTCCGACGTCCCTCATCTCGCCGTAGTAGGCGGCCAGTTCGGCCTCGCCCAGCTCCCGGCCGAAGAGCCGCATCGCGTCCACCGGGGCCTGGACCAGGGTGGCGTGCACCCAGTGGTAGGCCTCGGGGTGCAGCGCGTGGTAGCGGCGGCCGGAGGAGTCGACGCCCTTCATGTCGGCGTGCACGCCGATCAGCCGCCGGGCCTCCGCCGTGGCCGCCTCCTGCCCCCCGTAGATCACCGTGCTCAGCGACATCAGGGTGCGGCCCAGCCGGGGCCAGGGCTCGGCCCGGAAGGTGCTGTGGTCGGCGACCCCGGCACCCACCACCGGGTGGGCCACCTGGAGCAGCAGAAGTTCGGGCGCCAGCAGCAGCGACCGCACGTCGCCGAAGATCCGCCACACCGGTCCCCCGGGCAGCGGCGCCCGCACCCGCGCCGGGGTGGGGACGGACGGTGTCGCGCTCATGGGTGTCTCCTCGGTGCGGTGCGGCTTCCGGAAGGCCCGGACGGGCCCGGTCGGTCCGCGGGAAACGCCGCGACGGCGGCACGGGGGAACCGTGCCGCCGTCGGGCGGTGCGATGCGGGACGCGGTGCGACGCGGGACGCCGGTCAGGCGGCGACGGCGCGGCTGCGCTCGGCGACCTGGGCCAGCACCTCGGTCAGACCGGCGACGGCCTCGGTGTCGTCGGCCGGGTGCAGCTCGGCGAAGCGGACGACCGAGCCGGCGATGGCCAGCTTGGGCTCCTCGACGACCGCGGCGCCGGCGATGCCGAGGGCCTTGCGGGCCTCGTCCTGCGCCCAGACGCCACCGTACTGGCCGTAGGCGGTGCCGACGACGGCGGTCGGACGGCCCGTGAGGGCGCCGGCGCCGAACGGACGGGACAGCCAGTCGATGGCGTTCTTCAGCACGGCCGGCATGGTGCCGTTGTACTCCGGGGTGAAGAGGAGGAAGGCGTCGGCGGAGCCGGCGGCCTCCCGCAGACGGGCGGCGGCCTCGGGCAGCGAGCCCTCGACGTCGATGTCCTCGTTGTAGAACGGCACCTCGGCCAGACCCTCGAAGATCTGGACCTCCACACCCTCGGGGGCGTGCTTGGCGGCGGCCTCGGCGAGCTGGCGGTTGTGCGAGCCGGCACGGAGGCTGCCGACAAGGGCGAGGATGCGGACGGACATGAGCACTCCCTGAAAGACGGTACGAACCGGTGGCGGCAGGTCGGGCCGCCCCAGGAGCCGGCAGGACCAGCTCTCGTTCAAATTTGTACCACCTATCCGGACCACGGTCCACTTCGGTCGTGTTGCGGTACTGTGAAGCTCATGGACACCGCCGTACCGCCGCCATCGGGCGAGCCCCTCGCCGTCGCCGACGCCGCGACGGGGCGGTCGGCGGCGGACGCGCCGGGCGGGCCGTGCGGGCTGCGGGCGGACGCGGCCCGCAACCGGGCCCGGCTGCTGGACGCCGCCACCCGCCTGCTGGCGGAGCTCGGCGTGGCGCATCTCACCATGGAGGCCGTCGCCCAGGCGGCCGGCGTCGGCAAGGGCACCGTCTTCCGCCGCTTCGGCGACCGCACGGGCCTGCTCTTCGCCCTCCTGGACCACCGCGAGCAGCAGTTCCAGGCCGCGTTCCTCTCCGGTCCCCCGCCGGTCGGGCCGGGCGCCCCGGCGCTCGAGCGGCTCCACGCCTTCGGCCCCGCCGTGCTGCGCCACGAGGCCTGCCACCAGGAGCTCTTCCTCGCCCTGCAGACCGATCCGCTGCGCCACCTCAGCAGCGCGCCGCACCAGCTGCGTCACACCCATCTGGCCCATCTGCTGCGGGAGCACGGCGCCGAGGGCGACGTGGAGCTGCTCGCCCACACGCTGCTGGCCTTCCTGAGCACCTCGCTCACCCACCACCTGACGGTCGGCTGCGGCATGGCGCTGGAACGCGTCGAGGACACCTGGCACCACCTGGTCGCCCGCCTGGCCTCCTGACCCGGCACCGGGGATCCGGCACCCGGGACCGGGAACGTGGCGCCGACCGGCCCCCGGCGGTGGCGCGGGGTCGTCACCCCGCGCAGGGCCGTCGCCTCACGCTGGGCCGTCGCCTCACGCTGGGCCGGGCGGCCTCAGGCGCGGTCGCCGCGCCCGGACCGGTCCTCGCTCCCCGACCGCTCGCCGTTGCCGGACCGGTCGTCGCCGCCCGAGTCCGCCCCCGGGGCGCCGCGCGAGTCGCCGTGCGAGGCGTCACGCGAGTCGTCGCCGTCCGTCCCGGCGCGCCGTTGCCGCACCCGGACCACGATCCAGACCACCAGGCCCACCACCGCGAGCCCCAGCACCACCTTGGACAGCACGCCCACGTAGCTCTGGACGAGCTCCCAGCGGTCGCCCAGCAGGTAGCCGGCCAGCACCAGCGCGGCGTTCCAGATCAGGCTGCCGAGTCCGGTCAGCCCGAGGAAGATCGGCAGCGGCATCCGCTCCAGCCCGGCCGGTACCGAGATCAGGCTGCGGAACACCGGCACCATCCGGCCGAAGAACACCGCCTTGGTGCCGTGGCGGGCGAACCACTCCTCGGTCCGCTCCAGGTCGGAGGTCTTCACCAGCGGCAGCCTGTCCCACACGGCGTACATCCGCCGCCGGCCGAGCAGCATGCCGATCCAGTAGAGGACCAGCGCGCCCACCACCGAGCCGAGGGTGGTCCAGAACAACGCGGACGCCAGGCTGAGCACGCCCTGCCCCGCGGCGAAGCCGGTGAGCGGCAGGATCACCTCGCTGGGCAGCGGCGGGAAGAGGTTCTCCAGCGCGATGGCCAGCCCGGCTCCCGGACCGCCCAGGGTCTCCACCAGGTCGACGGCCCAGCCGGCGATGCCGCCCGGGCGGTCCTGCTCCGCGGCGGCCAAGGACGAAAGGTGCATGGAGTCTCCGGGCCGCTCGGGCCGTGCAGGGAACAGGGGTCTGTCTCCACCCTAGGAAACCCGAGGTCGAGACGGCGGGGCGGGCGGCCGCGGCACTCGGTGGTGTTCCGCACACCGGGCCGCCCGCCTCCGTTCATCACTCCCGGTTACCCCCGGCGGGCAGGCCCAGCCCTTCGACCACCTCGGCCCCCGGCAGCTCCGCAAGCGCCGGGCCGGGCACCAGCAGCTTCCCCCGCCGCCGTCCGCTGCCCACCAGCGCGTAGGGCAGCTCGGCCACGGCCGCGTCCACCAGCAGCGGCCATCCCTCGGGCAGGCCGACCGGGGTGATCCCTCCGTACTCCATTCCGGTGAGCCCGGTCGCCGTCTCCATCGGGGCGAACGACGCCTTGCGCGCGCCCAGCCGCCGCCGCACCACGCCGTTGACGTCCGCGCGTGTGGTGGACAGCACCAGGCAGGCCGCGAGGCTGGTCTCCCCGCCCCTCCTGCCCGCGACCACGACGCAGTTGGCGGACGCCTCCAGCAGGTCGCGCCCGTAGTGCTCGACGAAGACTGCGGTGTCCGCCTTCTCCGGGTCGGTGTCGACGTAGACGATGCTCTCCGCCGGCACGTCGCCCTTCCACCGGCGGACGGCGTCGGCGACCGGGGCGACGAGTTCGTCCAGGCACTCGGGGGCGGGGCGGGCGGAATCGAAGGTTCCGATGGGTGCGCGCATGGCGGCACGGTACCGAAGGGGCGCTCCCGCCTCGCCGGGGGTTCGCTCCCCGGCGGGTCACTCCGCGGCGGGCTCCCGCACGCGCTCGGCGCCCGCGGGCCGGGCGGACCGCCCGTCGGCGGGTCCGGCCAGGCGCGCGGCCTGCTCCTCGTCCAGCTCGGCGAGCCGGGCCAGCGTCTCCTCGTCGAGCGTGGCCAGCGCGAGCAGCTGCTCGGGGGTGGCGTCGGCGGGGATGGGCGACGGGGGCGGCGTGCGCAGCGGCGGCTGCCAGCCCAGGTCGGAGGTCCAGCGCCGGACGACCTTGGCGGGGGCGCCGACGACCACCGAGTGGTCGGGCACCACGCCGCGGACCACCGAGCCGGCGCCGACCACGACGTTCCGCCCGATCCGGGCGCCAGGGAGGATCACCGCGCCGGTGCCGATCCAGCAGCCGGGGCCGATCTCCACCGGCTCGGCGCGCGGCCACTGCTTGCCGATCGGCTGGTGCGGATCGTCGTAGGAGTGGTTGGTGGAGGTGACGTAGACGTACGGCCCGAAGTAGCAGTCGTCGCCGATGGAGACGGGGGCGTCGGCGATGACGTGGCTGCCGCGTCCGAGCACCACGCCGTCACCGACGCGCAGCACCGTCTCCGTGCCGAGGTCCAGGTCGGGCATCAGACCGGCGGTGAGGGTGACCTGCTCGCCGATGATGCAGTAGGAGCCGAGTTCGATCCACGGTTCGCCGAAGACGGTGCCGAGGGGGAAGGCCAGCTTGGTGTGCGGGCCTATGGAGCGGAAGCGCAGGCGCCCCGGCTGTTCGGCGGAGACCGATCCGGCGCGCTGGACCCACGCCCAGGCGGCGTGCACGCCGCGCTGCACGAGGCGGCGGCGCCACGCGGTGAGGGAGTTCTGGCTCTTGGGCACCCGCTCACGGTAACCAGCGCGCCGGACGGCGGCCCGGCCGGGGACCTGTGATCTTCACCCCAGCGCCGGTGGCATAACGTGCCGGGCACGGACGGCCGCCACGAGGCGGCCACGAGGCGGGCACCACGAGGAGGGGCTATGACGCACCAGGCACTGATCGCGGGCATCGGCGGCAAGGAACCGGTGCTGGAGGAGGACGCCTACGCGGCGCCGACCTCCGTCCTGCTGGGCGAGGTGACGCTGCGACGGGGCGCGAGCGTCTGGTACGGGGCGGTGCTGCGGTCGGAGGCCGGCCCGATCGTCGTCGGCGAGGACAGCAACATCCAGGACAACTGCACGCTCCACGTCGACCCGGGCTTCCCGGTGACCATCGGCCGGGGCGTCTCCGTCGGCCACAACGCGGTGGTGCACGGCGCCACGGTGGAGGACGACTGCCTGATCGGCATGGGCGCCACGGTGCTCAACGGCGCCGTGATCGGGGCGGGTTCGCTGGTGGCCGCGCAGGCGCTGGTCCCGCAGGGCATGCGGGTGCCGCCGGGCTCCCTGGTCGCGGGCGTGCCCGCCAAGGTGCGGCGGGAGCTCACCGAGGAGGAGCGCGAGGGCCTCGAACTGAACGCGGCGCACTACACCCAACTGGCGCGGACCCACCGCGCCGTCCACGCGGGGGACTGAACCGGCTCAGCGCTCGGCGGCCGGCTCGGGCTCCCGCCCGGCCGGCCCCGCCGCCGGTGCGGATGCCGGTGCGGATGGTGCCGGCTCCGCCGCCGTCCGGCCGTCGTCGGTGGCGGAGACCGTCATCCGCGCGGCCCGGCGCTTCATCAGCACCATGGACGTGATGCCGACGGCCACCGCGAGGACCAGCCCGACCCAGGAGAACCGCTTCAGCCAGGCCTCGGCGACGATGCCGACGTAGTAGATCACCGCCGTGGTGCCGCCCGCCCAGACGATGCCGCCGCTGACGTTGGCGATCAGGAACTTCCAGTACGGCATCCGCAGCACGCCCGCCAGCGGGCCCGCGAAGATGCGCAGCAGCGCGACGAACCGTCCGAAGAAGACCGCCCACATGCCCCACTTGTCGAACGACTTCTCGGCCGCGGCGACGTGCCCCTCGCTGAAGTGCCGTGGGAACCGCGCACCCAGCCGGGCCAGCAGCGGGCGGCCGCCCTTGCGTCCGATGGCGTAACCGATGGAATCGCCGATGATCGCGCCGGCGCTGGCGCAGATGCCCAGGATCAGCGGATCGATGTCCGAGTGCTGGGAGGAGAGCAGCGCCGAGGAGACCAGGACGATCTCACCGGGCAGCGGGATCCCCAGACTCTCCAGTCCGATGACGATGCCCACCAACGCGTAGACCGCGCCCGCCGGCACCGTCTCGAGCCATTCCTGGACGTGCACCTGTGCCTTCTTTCCTGCGTCTGCCGCCGGTTCGTCCGGTCGCCACAGGACCGGGGCGCGTCGTTGTCCACCGTGACGCGGGGGGCATCGGCATCCGTGCCCGCACCCGCGTCCGCACGCGGGTGAAGCCTACAGGCCGCCGGCCCACGCCCCGCGCCCGTTCCCCGCGGCGCCCGGCCTCCGGCCGCAGTCGCTACAGCACGGACGAGGAACGGTGACCAAAGCGTGTCCGAGCGCGACTAGGGTTACGGGCCATGTGGCCTGGACAGCAGCCGCCCGGTGGCGAGCAGAACCCGAACACCCCCCAGCAGCCGGTGAACCCCTATCAGCAGCCGGGGTACCAGCAGCAGCCGAACCCGTACCAGCAGCCGGGTTACCAGCAGCCCGGGTACCAGCAGCCGGGCTCCTACCCGCAGCCGGGCCGGCCCGGCCAGTGGGGGCCCGCGGGGCCCGCGGGCCCGGCGCAGCCCTCCGGCGGCGGCCCGGTGGACCCGTCGCGGCGGACCAAGCTGGTCGCGATCGTCGCGGCCTCCGCCGTGGTGCTGACCGCCGCGGTGACCGGGTTCCTGGTGCTGGGCGAGGACGACGGGTCGGCCGTGGCCGGCGGTGACGGCAAGGCGTCCCCGTCCGCCTCGAAGTCGCCGGCCCCGAAGCCGAGCGGCGGTGCCGTGGGCGAGAACCCGCGCGGCGGCGAGGCTCCGAAGGCCACCGTGCCCGGCTGGAAGGTCGTGGTGAACCCCAAGTGGGGCACCGCGTTCGACGTCCCCGCCGACTGGCAGGTCGAGACCCCGGGCACCTTCATCGGCTTCGAGAAGGAGGGCGGCGACATCGGCGAGGTCCTCATCGGCATGTCGGCGCCGGCGTACTACAAGGAACAGTGGTGCGTCTCCGACGACGACAAGGACGGGCACGAGGAGGACATGTCCCTGGCCGCGGTCGGTACCAAGGGCGCCAACGGCGCCAAGAGCACCGACGAGGTGGCGATCAACCACTCCGCGAACTGGGTCTTCGCCGGTTACACGCAGCCCGACAAGAAGAGCGTCACGGTCGACGAGAAGGCGAAGCCCTTCACCACCGCCTCCGGCGTCGAGGGCAGCATCGCCTGGGCCCGCTCGAAGGACACCCCGGCCAAGGGCAAGTGCGCCAGCGACGGCAAGGCCCTCACCTTCGGCTTCAAGAACTCCAAGGGCGACTTCGTGGCCTGGAGCCTCTACGGGGCCACCGGGGTGGACGACGAACTGCCCGACGAGACCGTCATGAAGATCCTCGACACGGTCCGTCTGCACGGCACCCCCACGGGCTGACGTCCCGCGCGGTCCGGCAACGGGGTGGCGAACGGGTTTGGCAACCGCCCTGGTCAGCGGCGATAGTCGGGGGGTGACCACCCCGCCCGCATCGACGCCGTCCACCGGCGGCCGCCGCAACTACCTGCTGCTCACCGCCGCCGCCTTCGTCACCAACCTCGGTGGCGCGGGCGCCATGATCGCCTCGGCCTTCGCGGTCCTGGAGTCCGGCGGCTCGGGCGGCGACGTGGGCCTGGTGGTCGCCTCCCGCACGCTCCCGCTGGTGGTGTTCCTGCTCATCGGCGGGGCGGTCGCCGACCGGCTGCCGCGGCACCGGGTGATGGTGGCGGCCAACACCGTCAACTGCGTCTCCCAGGCGGCCTTCGCCGCGCTGGTGCTGGCCGGGGAGGCCCGGCTGTGGCAGATGATGCTGCTGGCCGGCCTCGGCGGCGCCGCGCAGGCCTTCTTCGGCCCGGCGTCGGAGGGCATGCTGCTCTCCTCCGTCCCGCCGGGGCAGGCGAGCCGCGCCTTCGCCGTCTACCGCATGGCGATGCACGGCGCCTCGCTGGGCGGCGCGGCGCTCGGCGGCGCGATGGTCGCCGCGATGGGTCCGGGCTGGGTGCTGGCGGTGGACGCCGCCGCCTTCGCCGTCGCCGCCTCGCTGCGGGCCCTCCTCGACGTCCGGGGCATCGCCCCGCGCGAGCCGGGCGGCGGGATGCTCTCCGACCTCCGCGAGGGATGGCGGGAGTTCGCCTCCCGGCCGTGGCTGTGGGGCATCGTCGTCCAGTTCTCGGTGGCCAACGCGGTGGTGGGCGCGGCCGAGGCCGTGTACGGCCCGCTGGTGGCCCGCGACAGCCTGGGCGGAGCGGGGCCGTGGGGCCTGGCGCTGGCCGCGTTCGGCGCGGGCACGCTGGCGGGCGGGCTGCTGATGACGCGGTGGCGGCCTCGGCGGCTGCTGCTGGCCGGCACCTTGTGCGTCTTCCCGCTGGCGCTGCCCAGCGCGGCCCTCGCGGTGCCGGTGCCGGCCGAGGTGCTGTGGGGCGTGATGTTCCTGACGGGGGTGACCGTCGAGGTCTTCGGCGTCTCCTGGATGACCGCCCTCCACCAGGAGATACCGGAGGACAAGCTGTCCCGCGTCTCCGCCTACGACTGGTTCGGCTCCATCGCGATGGTGCCGGTGGCGACGGCGCTCGCGGGGCCCGCCGAGAGCGCGTTCGGCCGCGGGCCCGCGCTGTGGGGCTGCGCGGGACTCGTGGTCCTCGTCACCGCGGCGGTCCTCCTCGTCCCCGACGTCCGCAACCTCACCCGCCACCCGAAACCGCCCCTCCCCACCATCCCCACCCCCCGCGATGCCTCGCCCGGCGCCGAGGCCGCGACCGAGGCGGACACCGGGACCGCAGCAGGCACCGGGAGCGGCACCGAGGCGGGCACCGAGGCCGGCACTCCGCGCCCTCCCCGGACGACCGGCGAAGTGCCGACCCCCTGACGCGGCACCACCACCCCGCAGGGGCCGCAGGGCCACAGCGACCGCAGGGGCCGCAGCGGCTCCGCGGCGGGTGGGCTCAGCCGATGCCGAAGGAACCCGGTGGGGGTTCGGGTGACGGGACCGCCGCGCCGTCCGGGACGGCTGCCGCCACCCCCACGAATCCCCGCAGCGCCTCCCCGTGCACCACCCGCGCCGGGAACGCGTCGGAGGCCACCCGCCGCCCCAGCGCCATGACGTCCGGCCCTCTCCCGGACCCGATCAGCACCGCGTTGCCGAACCGCCGCCCCCGCAGCACCCCCGGCTCCGCGATCATCGCCGTCTCCGCGAAGACCTCCGCGACCGTCGCGACCTGGGACCGCAGGAAGTCGAACGGCGCCCCGTCGGCGAGGTTGGCGACGTACACCCCGGCCTCGCGCAGCACCCGCCCCGCCTCCCGCACGAACCCGAGGGAGGCCAGGTGCGCCGGCACCCGGGAGCCGCCGAAGACGTCCGCCACCACCACGTCCGCGCTGTCCGTCGGCGCCTCCGCCAGCCAGGCCCGCGCGTCACCCACATGGGTCCGCACCCCCGATCCCTCCGGCAGCGGCAGGTGCTCGAGCACCAGGTCCAGCAGCCCCCGGTCGTACTCGACCACCTGCTGGCGCGACCCCGGCCGGGTGGCGGCCACGTAGCGCGGCAGGGTGAGCGCTCCGCCCCCCAGGTGGAGCACGTCCAGCGCCTCCCCCGGCCTCCCCGCCGTGTCCAGCACGTGCCCGATCCGCCGGACGTACTCGAACTCGAGATGGTCCGGCCCGTCCAGGTCGACGTACGACTGCGGAGCGCCGTCCACGGTCAGCAGCCAGGCACGGTCCCGGTCCACGTCGGGCATCAGTTTGGCGGTGCCGTGGTCGACGGCGCGGGTCACGGGTACGGGCTCGTTCACCGTGTCATTGTGCCGGTATGACGGTATGTCGTACGCCACGGTACGGGGCGATCACCGCACATCCTCGGTTACTGTCACGGAATGCTCGATGCCACCACCCGCTCCGGGGGCACCGCCGCTGCTTCGTCCCCCACCGCGGCGACCGGATTACTGCTCACCTCTCCCGTCTCCCCGCCCGCCACCGTGCCACCCGCGCCGCCCGAGGCCGCCCCCCGCGGTCCGCTGGCCCGCTGTGCCCGGCTGCTGCTCTCGCCGTGGGCGCGCTTCGCCCTGCTGCTGTTGCTGCTCGCCGCCGCGGCCTCGGTGGTCCTGATGTTCGAGCCGCAGCGGCTGGTCGCCGACGGCTGGCCGCCCCGGTTCGGCGGCGGAACCGCCGCGCTGGTGTTCGGCGTGGCGTACGGCCTGTGCACGGTGGCCTTCGTGCCCCGCCCGGTGCTGAACCTGGCGGCCGGTGCGCTCTTCGGGTCCACGCTGGGCCTGGCCGCCGCGCTGGGCGGCACGGTCCTCGGGGCCGGTCTGGCGTTCGGCCTGGGCCGCCTCCTCGGCCAGGACGCCCTGCGGCCGCTGCTGCGCGCCCGCTGGCTCCAGGCCGCGGACGGGCAGCTCAGCCGGCACGGTTTCCGTTCGACGCTGGCCCTCAGACTCTTCCCCGGCGTCCCGTTCTGGGCCGCCAACTACTGCGCCTCCGTCTCCCGGATGCGCGCCTCGTCCTTCCTGCTGGCCACCGCCGTGGGCTCGATCCCGAACACCGCCGCCTACGCGGTCGCCGGGGCCCGTGCCTCCAGCCCCACCTCCCCCGCGTTCCTGATCGCGGTGGCCGTCATCGCCCTCCCCGCCATGGCGGGCGCCGTGATCGCCTGGCGCAAGCGCCACCACCTGCGCGGCCGCTGACCGGACGGCGGCGCGACGCGATCCGTTCACCCGCAGATCACCGGACCGACGGTCCCGGGCCGCTACAGTGCCCGCACATCGTGACCCGTCGTCATCCTTCGATCAGCGCTGGGACTACCTGCTTCCATGTCTTGGTTCGAATCGCTCGTCCTCGGACTCGTCCAGGGGCTGACCGAGTTCCTCCCCATCTCCTCCAGCGCCCACCTGCGGCTCACCGCCGCGTTCTCCGGCTGGGAGGATCCGGGGGCGGCGTTCACCGCCATCACCCAGATCGGCACCGAGATCGCGGTGCTGATCTACTTCCGCAAGGACATCGGCCGGATCGTCTCCGCCTGGTACCGCTCGCTGCGGGACAAGGAGATGCGGCGTGACCACGACGCCAAGATGGGCTGGCTGGTGATCGTGGGCTCGATCCCGATCGGCGTGCTCGGCGTGACCTTCAAGGACCAGATCGAGGGGCCGTTCCGCGACCTGCGGCTCACCGCCACCATGCTGATCGTGGTCGGCATCGCCATCGGCGTCGCCGACCGCATGGCGGAGCGCGCCGAGGCGGGTGGCCGGCACCGCCTCCGTCAGCCCAAGGACCTCGAACACCTCGGGGTGCGCGACGGCCTGGTCTTCGGCCTGTGTCAGGCGGCGGCGCTGATCCCCGGCGTCTCCCGTTCCGGCGCCACCATCAGCGGCGGCCTCTTCATGGGGTACCGTCGGGAGGCCGCGGCGCGCTACTCGTTCCTGCTGGCCATCCCCGCCGTGCTGGCCTCCGGCCTCTTCGAGCTCGGTGACGCCATGGAGGGCTCGCACGTCTCGTGGGGCCCGACCGTCTTCGCCACGGTGATCGCCTTCCTCTGCGGCTACGCGGTGATCGCCTGGTTCATGAAGTTCATCTCGACCAAGTCCTTCATGCCGTTCGTCTGGTACCGGATCGCCCTCGGCCTGCTCATCCTCGCCCTGGTCGGAACGGGTGTCCTGAGTCCTCACGCGGCCGGGTAGCGGGCCCTGCGGCGGCTCCGGGACCGCGGGCGCGAGCCCTTCAGCCGTACCGGCGCACCGCGTCACCCTCCGGGGCGGTCTGCCGGGGCGCCGCCTTGCACGGCCGCTCGTGGCGGACGAGGTCGGGGGCGGCCCCGGAGGCCGAGTCGACGGGGATGCGCTCGTGGCCCTCGCCTGCGCGGATCGGTCGGCAGCAGCGGTCACAGATCACGCGACGGCCCCCTCGCTCCGGCACGCCGGGGCGGTTTCACCCAGGGCCACCTCGTAGGCCGCACGCAGCCGCGCTCCGACCTCGCAGTACCGCCGCGCGGCACGGACGCAGCCCGCACGGCACCGGTACATGTGCCGCCGGTACGCGGCGCGCGGGTCGCGGTTCTGCCGGTCGCGGGAACACGGGTCCGTCACTGCCCGACGCTCCGCCGTCCTGCAGACCGCGCACGCCGGTTCCGTCCCGATGCCCTGACAGTGCGCGGCCGGCGCCAGGTAGGCGCGCTCCTCGGCCGACGTCCAGGGGACATGGGCGGCACGCGACCGCACTGCGAGACCCGCCATGACGGGCCCTCCCTCCCTCGCTGCTGATGGGGTCAGCAGGATGGCCCGCTGGGGCGGCCGGAACGCTCACAGATCTGTGAGCGTCACACCCCGACCCACACGGCCATGCGGGACAGGCCCTCGGTCGGCCGGCGGGTCGTGTGCAGCAAGCCCTTCACCGTTTCACGGGTCCGTGGGTGATACCGCGTCTGCTCGGGTGCCACCCGTCGGGCCGCGGTGAGGTGCCGGAGCGAGGCCTCACTCGATCCGGTCTCCATCTCGACCAGGGCGTAGTCGACCAGGAAGCGGGCGCGGCGCGAGGTGAGCGTGGACGGGGGCAGCCTCATCGCGCGTGCCTGCGCCAGGGCGTCGTCCCACTGACGCATCGCGATCGAGGCGCCCATCGCGTGCAGCTGCACGTTGAGGTGGCCGAAGCTGAGCCAGTGGATCTCGCGTGCCTCGCCTCCCACCCGGTCGGCGAGCTCGCGTGCCGCGTCGATGTGCCCTCTCACGCCGACGGTGTCGCCGGCGCGCGCGGCGACGGCGGACGCACCGAGGTGGACCTGCCCGGCCACGGCGAGCGCCTCTCGGGAGGAGCAGCCCCCGAGAATCCGGTGCGCGGACTCGATCAGGCGGGGGCCCAGCGGGGAGTTCTGCCAGCCGAGCGCCCTCTTGTAGTCGCGGATCGCGGCCAGGCACGGGTCGGAGGCACGGTCGGCTGCCCAGCCCATCCGGTCCAGCGCGAGCGCGGCAAGGTCTTGGTACCGCCACTTCAGGGCGATGTCGTGCGCGGTCCGGTACGTGGAGGCGAGGGCCCGCCACGTCTCCGTCGTGGGGGCGGTGAGCACCAGGTGCGTGAGGTCGGCGATCAGGTCAGGAAGCATCCTGGCCGCGTCCCGGAGACGGGTGGCGCGCACCTGCCGACAGACACGGTCCGCGTCAGCCGATAGGACGGACACCGGGCGGGCCGGACCGACCGAGTCTGGGGCGATGTCGTAGAGGGCGAGTGCCTCGCGGACCGGGCGCAGGAGGGCGGCCCGGTGTGCGGGTCGAGGGTCTGTCACAGCGGTTCCCGTGAGTACGGAGACGTCGACGCGCAGGGCCGCGGCCACCGCTTCCACCAGGTCTGCGGACGCCGGGCGGGCGCCGCACTCGACCTGGTTGAGGAGGCTGTAGGAGTAGGGAATGCGGGCGGCCAGCTCGCGCTGTGTCAGCCGGGCCGTTCTCCGGTACCTCCGGATGCGGGCACCCATGTGGTCGTCGTCCGGTGCGGGCATGCTCGTCTCCAGTCCTGACTCGTCATCCGGAACATACCCGCGCCGTTCGGCGCCGGAGGGCAATCGCCCCGATCCTCCGCTGCCCGGGGACGGTTGCGTGGCTGGGGGCGAGCACGGTGGGATGGCGCGGTGACCACTCTCTACCTGTTCGGATCTGCCGCTCCGCCTGTCCTCGACGTCGCACCGGTCATCGCGGACGCGCAACGGCAGGGGTTCGACGTCTGCCTCGGGCTGACGCCGACGGCCGCGCGGTGGCTGGAGCCGCAGACAGCAGAGTTGGAGCGGCTGACCGGTCACCCGGTGCGGTCCGAGTACCGCATGCCGGGTGCGCCCGACGTGTGGCCGCGGGCCGACGTCATCCTCTTCGCGCCGACCACGTTCAACAGCCTCAACTCCTTGGCGTCGGGCCTCACGGCGTCGTGGGTGGTGGGCGTGTGCGCCGAAGGCATCGGCAAGGGAATCCCTCAGGTGGTCATGCCGTGCGTGAACGCGGCCTACGCCCGGCACCGTGCTCTGCGTCGCAGCGTGGTCGAGCTCCGCGACATGGGCGTGACGGTGCTGTACGGCGCCGGTGGGTTCGAACCGAACCCACCGGGGGAGCGGCGCGAGTACCCCTGGGACGTCGCGCTCGCGGAGGTAGGCCGCGCGGCGGGCTGCGGGCCGGAGCCCTCGAGGGGTACGGCCCCCGCCTGACGCACGCGTCACGCGTGCAGCGGCAGCACCGCGACTGTGCGCTGGTGCTGGTGCTGGTGCTGGAGATGCTGCCGGCACCGCGCGGTGCTGAGCAGGAGTTTCGCTCGCGAGGGCGCCCGCGCGCCGTCGAGGTGTAGCGGGGCGGTAGCGGAGTGTCACACCTTGCCCCTAGGCTGACCCCCATGCTCCTCACATCCGAGGTCCCCGGCTCCGCGCGCTCCGCCGCCGAACTGAACGAGATGATCCGCGCCCTGTGGCTCCGTTCCGGTGGCGCGCCGACCGCCCAGGACCGTGCCCGGTACGAACAGCTCGTCGTCGAGTGGGCCCGCGCGGTCCGGGCGGAGGCGCTGCAGCCGGCCTGAAGGCCGACCGGCAGCGCCGCGCCGGAGGCGACGCCGCGGCGGCGCACCGGTGGTGGCCGGACGCCGCCGCACGGGTTCACCTGCCGAGCGCGGCCACGCCCGCCTGCGCGAACTTCTCGTCCAGGTCGCCGGACGGGGCCCCGGCGACACCGATGCCCGCGATCGGCGCGCCCTTGGCGGTGACCGGGGCGCCACCGGCCAGGAAGAGGGTGTTCGGGATGTCCTTGAGGTTGGGGGCCTGGGCCAGGCGCCCGGCGAGCACCGAGGTGGGGGCGTTCCAGGAAACGGCCGTGTACGCCTTGCGCACCGCCGACTCGTAGGACTGGGGACCGGCGCCGTCGCCGCGCAGGGTCACGACGGTGTTGCCGTTGCGGTCCACGACGGCGACCGTCACCTTCTGGTTCGCGTCCTCCGCCGCGTCCAGCGCGGCCTGGGCGGCCCTGACGGCGGCGTCGGCCGTGAGGTGGGTGGACTGCGTGGTGTTCCGGCTCTTCGTCGAGTCGGCGGCCGCGGGGACGGCTGCGGGGGCAGCCGCAGGGGCGGCCGACGGGCCGGCGGCGTTGGCGGTGACGGCGCCGAAGGTGCCGGCGCCCAGGGCCGCGGCGACGACCGTGCCGAGCAGGACCCGGGTGCGCAGGGTGGTCTTCTTCGTCATGGTGGAAGCTCCTCGTCGGTCTGCCGGGCAACCCTCGCTCCCCGGCTCTCGGCATCCATCCTTCAAGCGCCCACGCCTCCGGGCGTCGGCGTTCCGGCTGGTCACGCGGGTTCCGACGGCTGACGGGCATGTCATCCGAACGGCTGATGCGCCCACCCCACGCACGGGTTTACCTGGAGGGAGCGGCACAGGCGGGCATGAGCCCGGGACAGGCCCAGGCAGGCCCAGGCAGGCCCAGGCAGGTCGAAGCAGGCCGACGGCCGCGAGGCCGGAGGCGGACACGAGGAAACACCCATGCGGCACACACGGCACCGGTCCCCCGGGCCGACGGAACCGACGCCACGGACGGCACCGGCGCCACCGACGGCGCCGACGGAGCCGACGGCACCGGCCGACCCGGCAGCGGACCAGGACGCGCGCTGGCTCGGACCGGTGGTGCACCTCGCCTTCTACGCGCTGCTGGGCGGCTCGCTCGCCCGCTACCTGCTGCGGCATCCGCCGGGGCCCGGCGTCACCTGCGTGATCGTGGCGGCGGCGGTGCTCGCCCTGATGTACGCCCTGGGCCCGGTGGCCGGGCCGGCCCGTGGGCGGGACCGGTCGGCCTCGCGTCCGCTCGCGTGGCTGGTGGCGGTCGTGGCGGTCTGGTCGGTCCTGACCCTGCTGGCGCCCAGCTTCGCCTGGTGCGCGGCCCCTCTGCTGATCCTGGCGCTGCGTTCCCTGCCGGCCGGCGCGGCGATTCCCCTCGCGTGCCTGCTCACGGTCCTGGTCGTGGTGTCGCTGCAGCGGCTGAGCGACGGCTTCGACCCGGCGGTCCTGGTCACCCCGCCCGCCGTGGCCGCCCTGATGACCGGCGTCTTCCTGCACATGGAGCGGCAGGCCGAGCGGCGGCGCGCCCTCATCGACGACCTGATGCGCACCCGGCGCGATCTGGCGGCCACCGAGCGCCGCGAGGGCGCCCTGGCCGAGCGGGCGCGGCTGTCGATGGAGATCCACGACACCCTCGCCCAGGGGCTGTCGAGTCAGACGATGCTGCTGCAGGCCGCCGAACGCGTGTGGGCGACCGACCCGGCGGCGGCGCGCGAGCACGTGCGGGAGGCCGCCCGGGGCGCGGGACGCGACCTGGCCGAGGCCCGTCGCTTCGTGCACGACCTGGCGCCGGCCGATCTGGCGGACGGCGGCTCGCTGCTCGCCGCGCTGCGGCGGCTCGCCGAGCGCGAGACCAAGGACGGTTTGACCGTGCGCCACCACATCGAGGGCGTGCCGCTGCCCCTGCCCGACCGGGGCGAGGCCGCGCTGCTGCGCGTGGCGCAGGGGGCGCTGGCCAACGTGCGCCGGCACGCGGGGGCGACCCGGGCCGCCGTCACCCTCAGCTATCTCGACGACCAGGTGGTCCTGGACGTCGCGGACGACGGCCGCGGTTTCGATCCGGGCGCCCTGCCCGCTCCCGGCCGCGAGGGCGGGCACGGGCTGCCCGCGATGCGCGCCCGGGTCGCCCAGCTGGGCGGCACCCTGACCGTCGAGTCCGCGCCCGGCGAGGGCACCGTGCTCACCGCCTCGATCCCTCTGACCGCACCGGAGCCCCGATGACCTCCCCCGCCGAACCCCGCGTGCGCGTGCTGATCTGCGACGACCACGCCGTCGTCCGGGCCGGACTGCGGGCGCTGCTCTCCAGCGCGGCCGGCATCGAGGTCGTCGGCGAGGCCGCGGGCGGCGACGAGGCCGTGGCCCTGGCCGAGCGGGCGCAGCCGCAGGTCGTGCTGATGGACCTTCAGCTGGGCCCCGGCACGGACGGCATCGAGGCCACCCGCCGCATCACCGCCCGGCCCGACGCCCCCCGCGTCCTGGTCCTCACCACCTACGACACGGACGCCGACGTGACGCGTGCGCTGGAGGCCGGCGCCACCGGGTACCTGCTGAAGGCCGAGCGGCCGGAGGAGCTGTTCGCCGCGATCCACGCCGCGGCGCAGGGCCGCACCGCGCTCTCCGCGCCGATCGCGGGCCGCATGGTGGCGGCGATGCGCGCGCCGCGTCCGGCGCTCACCGCCCGGGAGCTGGACATCCTGGCGCAGCTCGCCCAGGGCCTGGCCAACCGGGAGATCGCCCGCGCCCTGTTCATCAGCGAGGCGACGGTGAAGACCCACCTGAGCCGCATCTACGACAAGCTCGGCGTGGACAACCGGGCCGGCGCCGTCGCCGCCGCCAAGGAACAGCGTCTGCTGCCCTGAGCGGCGGCGGCCCCGACCACCCGGAGGCGGCCCGAACACCGCGGAGGCTGCCACGAGCACCGCAGGGGCGGCCCCGAACGGGCGGGGGCGGCCCCCGGCGCCGCGGGCCCGCTTCAGCGCAGCAGGTGCGCGCAGGCCTCGCGGTCCAGCGGGTACTCCCGCTCCGCGGGCAGCAGCGCCCGCGCCCCGCCGACGTCCCCTCGGTGAGCAGCGCCTTGATCCGGTGGGCCAGCGGGGTCACGTCCTCGATGCCCGTGATCCACTCGTCCGCGTACCGGGCCGCCGCCTCCCCCGCGAGGCCGAGCTGCAGCGACCGGTGGGGCAGCGGCTGCGCCCGCAGGTCGCGCTCCGGGTACCACTGCACCCGGGCCGGCGCCCGCCGCAACGCCCTGCTCCAGGACGCCCGGTCCTCGTGCGCACCGCGCGCGTAGTGGGAGAGGCAGGCGTTGCGCAGCGCCCACTCGAACCCGTCCCGCCGGATCTCCACCGCCAGCTCGTCTGTTCGCCACCGAGCCGGTGAACAACGGTCTGCCCATTCGCATCGGCGCCGCCCTGCTCGGGCACCTCGACATCCGCACCACCCGCGGCTACGTCGCGGTCTTCGACGAGGACGTCATCAGCCATTACCACCAGTTCCTCGCCCGACGCCGAGGCACGCGACCGGTCGAGGAGTACCGAGAGCCCACCCGCGACGAGTGGGAGGACTTCCAGGAGCACTTCGACAAGCGCCGGGTCGAACTCGGCTCCTGCGGCCGTCCCTACGGCACCCCGTGCGCGCACGAACATGCCTGCATTCGCTGCCCAATGCTCAACAACCCGAAGATGCTGCCCCGCCTCAACGAGCTGGAGGAGGACCTCCTCGCCCGCCGCAAACGAGCCGTCGAAGAGGACTGGCGAGGCGAGATCGAAGGCCTCGATCTGACTCTCACCTTCTTGCGGAGCAAGCGCGAGCAGGCCCGCCGCTTCCAGCGCAGCGATCCCGTCTCCCTCGGAATGCCTCCGATCCCGCATCAGAAACCCCGAGTCAAAGAGAGGTAAGCAGCACTGCGAACACCAGAAGCGCGGCCTGGGTCAGAATCAGGCGCATGGATATTCCCAAGTTGCTGGAAGCCGCTTCCCTGCTCGTCCCCGAGGAAATGGCCACCGAGAACGACATCACGGTGGCCGACGTTTGGGAGTGCCTCACCCACGACGAGTGGGAGGTGGCCCTTGACCTGCTGGAGGAACTCGGAGACGTCCAACCGCTTCCCCTGAGTTTCTGGGAAACCCTGGCCACCGCTGCCGAACAGATGCGGCTGGAGACGAGTGCGGCCTGGTGCCACTGGCGCTGCTACGAAACCCGCAACGGCATCATCCGGGCCGACCTCACCCTCCGCCCGGCCGCCGAGGCCCGACGGCAGACACCCATCTCCGGCGCCGGCGTCCTGCGACCGATGTGGAACATCGGAAACCGAACCCCGACCGGCGACCCGACCCTCAACATCGCCATGCTCTGGGTTGAGCGCACGCCCTTCCTCGAACCTGGCGGGCGAGCCTCGGTGCGACTCGCTCCCCTTGACCCTCAGCAGTGGCAGCACCTTGAGCCCGGCCAAGTGATCACCATGCACGAGGACCGATCTGTGGCCGGGACGGCAGTCGTCCTGGAGGTTCAGCGACCCTGCGGCCACGCCCACGGCATAGAGTCGAACGATCAGTAACGACCGCGGGAGGGGAACATGGCGGAGCGGAGTTGGCAGCTCAGACAGGGTGAGCGGCTGGTGGGAACCTTGACCCTCGAAAGCGGCGACATGTTCTGGTCTGACTGTCGCTTCGAACCCGGCCCAGCTCGGCAGGGGCTTGCTCCCCTGTTCGCCGCGTCCCGTGATGCCTGGCGTCGTGGTGACGAGGATGCGGCCTTGGCCGCAGACGAGACGATCTACGCCCGGGACCTCGTCCTCGTTCCCAGCAACGGCGGAGCCCCGATCACGGAGTTCCTGATTCGGATCGAGGGGGAGGTCGCCCGATTCCGTCACTGATCCGGCGCAGTCACGCTCCTTCGAACTTCTAACGCCCGCGTTGGTGCAGAGAAGATCCACGTCATCCGGTCCCGCTTCCACGCCGCCGGGAACCGGCCGTCCCGGGCCGCGGGGAGCCCGATCCCCGGACGGTACGCCTGGTACACGGTCACGGTATCCGCGCTGTACAGCGCCCTGACCTGGTACCGGGATCCGGGCGCGGACGCCCTGTCGTCGCTCTGGCTCATCCGGTCAGCCTCCTGCACGGCCGCGGCCGCGCGCCACGCGTTTTCGCCACGCCCCCTCCCCCGACTCCCGTCGCCCATCGGGGGCACTCGGGTGGGGTGACGGCCGCGCGGTGGATCACCTCCTCGTGGCGGCGGCCGGTCGTGGCCGCCGTGGCGGGCGCGCTGCCGGTGCTCGCCTTCCCGGAGCCGGCCTGGTGGTGGGCGGCGCCGGTGGCGCTGGTCCCCTGGCTGCTGCAGCTCCGTGAAGCGCCCACCGGCCGGCGTGCCGCGCTGGACAGCTGGTGCGGAGGGTTCGGGCTGATGCTGGCCGCCCACCACTGGCTGCTGCCGAGCCTGCACGTCTTCACCCCCGTGCCGGCCGCGCTGCTCGGCCTGCTGTGGGCGCCGTGGGGAGTGCTCGCCCGGCGTCTGCTGCGGGGCGCCCCGTCCGCGCAGCAGACGCCGACGGGGCGCCCCGTCCGCGCTCCGAGCCACGGCGGCGCTGGCCGGTCTTCCCTCGGCGTGGCTGATGATCGAGCTGGTGCGGTCCTGGCAGGGCCTCGGCGGTCCCTGGGCCGTGCTGGGCGGCGGCCAGTGGCAGACGGCGCCCGCGCTCGCGCTGGCCTCGGTGGGCGGCGTCTGGCTGCTCAGCCTCCTCCTGGTCGGGGTGAACACGGCGGTCACCCTGCTGCTCACGGTGCCCGCCGCCCGCCTCCCCGCGGTGGCCGCACTGGCCGCCGTGGCGGCGGCCACCGTCGGCGCCTGGGCTCCTCGCCCGGCCCCCGGCGACACGGCCCGGATCGCGCTGGTGCAGCCCGGAGTCGTGGCCGGCGAGGACTCACCGCAGCGGCGGTTCGCCCTTCAGGAGCGCCTGACGCGCGGTCCTGCCGACCGGGGCCGGGACCTGGACCTGGTCGTCTGGGGCGAGAGCAGCGTGGGCGCCGACCTGACCGCCCGCCCGGACCTCACCCGCAGGCTGACCGCGCTGTCCCGTGACACCGGAGCGCCGCTGCTGGTGAACGTGGACGCCCGCCGCTCGGACCGTCCCGGCATCTTCAAGAGCTCGGTGCTGATCGGGCCGCAGGGGCCGACCGGGGACCGGTACGACAAGATGCGCCTGGTCCCGTTCGGGGAGTACGTCCCGCTGCGGTCGCTGCTCGGCTGGGCCACCTCGGTGGGGCGCGCGGCCGAGGAGGACCGCCGCCGCGGGTCGGCCCCGGTGGTCATGGACGCCGGGTCCGGGCTCCGGCCGGGGCCGCTGATCTGCTTCGAGTCCGCCTTCCCGGACATGAGCCGCCATCTGGCGGCCGAGGGCGCGAACCTGCTGGTCGTGCAGTCGTCCACGGCCACCTTCCAGCGGACCTGGGCCCCCGAACAGCACGCCTCGCTCGCCGCGCTGCGGGCGGCCGAGACGGGCGTTCCCGTGGTGCACGCCACCCTGACCGGCGTCTCGGTGGTGTACGACGGCGCCGGGCGCCAGGTGGGGACCTCCCTCGGCACCTCCGCCGGTGGGGTCTCGCTGCACACCCTCCGGACGGCGGGCCCGGGCGCCACCCTCTACACCGACCTGGGTCCGTGGCCGCTGCCGTGCGCCGCCGGCGTGCTGGTGGTACTGGGCGCGGCGGGCGGCCTGGGTCGCGTCCGCCGGCGACGGGACCCGGGCGGGGCGGGGACCGCACGGCAACCCCGGTGACCACGCGTCACCCTTACGAAGGGACCGCCCGCCTGTCGCCTGTCCCCGGTCGGCCCGCACCCACCAGAGTGGCGAGGGTGAAGCGAACGACGATCACCACCGCCCTGCTTCTCGTCACCGTCGCGGGCGCCGCCCTCTCCGGCTGCGTGACGGTCCCCTCCGCCGACACGGCCCCGGGCGGCCCCGTCACGCCGTCCGCGCGTTCGGCACCCGGTCCGGACGGCAAGGGCGAGCCGCTGCCGGTGCGGTCCCCCGCCCCGGAGGACGCCGAGGACCGTGCCGGGGCGGACGAGGACGGCAGGGGCAAGGGCAAGGAGAAGGACGGCAAGGGGAAGGGCAAGGGCAAGGACGGCGGGAAGGGCAAGGGCGCGAAGGACGCCGGCACCACGTCGTCGGACGCCTCCGGCGGCAAGGGCGACCGGGCCGGTTCCGACGGTGCGGGCCGGGATCCGGGCCACCACCTGTTCCCGCCCCGGGGCGGCCACGGCGGCGGCCCCCGGGCCGAGGACCGTCCGGCCCGGCCGCGCAAGCCCGGAGGCGGTTCCGTCGACGCGTGCGGCATCGGCACCGAGTACGGCGGCTGGCGTCAGGGCAGCGCCGAGGAGGCCATGTGCCGGGACCTCCAGCACCGGGCCACCAAGTAGGCGGAGCCGGAACGCCCCGAGGTTCGGGTCCCGGTCGCGGTTCCCCTGCCGGTCAGGGGTCCAGCCCCTCCTCCAGTTCCCGGATGGCCCGGCGGACCCGCGTCCCGTAGCCGTCGTCGGACAGCACCTGGGCCGCGTCGCGGGCGCGGCCCAGGTGGCTGCGGGCCGCCTCCGGGCAGCCCAGCTTGGCGTAGTCGGCGGCCACGTTGAGGTGCAGCGAGGGATAGAGGGACCGCACCGCCTCCATCAGTTCCTCGGCCGCCGACAGTGCCCGCAGGTCCCAGGCGAGCTCGTCCGCGGGGTCGTCCTGGGTGTCGGCCATGTAGTGCGCGAGGGCGCAGCGGTGGAACGGGTCGCCCTCGGCGCCGATCTCCCGCCAGATGTCGAGGAAGCGCCCCCGCGCCTCCTCCCGGTCGCCTCCGTGGTGCAGCAGCACGGCCTGACCGATCCGCGTCGTCACCGCGACCGGGTCCCGCTCGTCCAGCTCCATCGCGTCCTCCGTCGCCCGCCGTTCCCGGCATGCACCGCGGGGCCGCCGCTCGGCGGTCCCGCGGTCGACGCTAGGGCCACCGGGCCCGCGCCGCCCGGCGACGCCCGCCGGTCGGCCCACGCCCGCCCGGTGCGCGGGTGCCGCGGTGGCGGGCGTCGAGGGGTCCGTCTGCCGGAGTCAGCCGAGGTTCGGGATGCGCCAGTCGATCGGCTCGTGCCCCTGCGCGGCGACGGCCTCGTTGATCTGGGTGAACGGGCGCGATCCGAAGAACTTCTTGGCGGACAGCGGCGACGGGTGCGCCCCCTTGACCACCGCGTGCCGGCTCTCGTCGATCAGCGGCAGCTTCTTCTGGGCGTAGGCGCCCCAGAGCACGAAGACGGCCGGGTCGGGCCGGTCCGCGACGGCGCGGATCACGGCGTCGGTGAACTTCTCCCAGCCCTTGCCCTTGTGCGAGTTGGGCTCGCTCTCGCGGACCGTGAGCACCGCGTTGAGCAGCAGCACGCCCTGTTCGGCCCAGGGCATCAGGTAGCCGTTGTCGGGGATCGGGTGGCCGAGTTCGGCCTGCATCTCCTTGTAGATGTTCCGCAGCGACGGGGGCGTCCTGACGCCCGGCCGCACGGAGAAGCACAGCCCGTGGCCCTGGCCGGGGCCGTGGTACGGGTCCTGGCCGAGCACGAGGACCTTCACCTTGTCGTACGGCGTGGCCTCGAGCGCCGCGAAGACCTCCTCGCGGGGCGGGTAGACGGGTCCGTTCGCCCGCTCCTTCTCGACGAACTCGGTCAGCTCCTTGAAGTAGGGCTGCTCCAGTTCGCCGCCCAGAACCCCGCGCCAGGACTCGGGCAGCATGGCGATGTCGGTCACGTCAACGTCCTCCGGTGTGCGATCACTTCCAGGTCAGGAACCTACAGGCGACCACCGACAACGGTACCGGCGCCCCGGAGCGCGTGGAGGCGCGGAAGGGGCGGGGCGGGACCGCGTGCACACGGGCAGGGCCCGGCGGCCGGACGGGGGTGTCCGGCCGCCGGGCCCTGCCCGTCAGGAGCCGTGCGCGTCAGGCGACGCCGGCGTTGAGGAAGAGACCGCCCTCGATCACCAGGTTCTGGCCGGTGATCCAGCCGGAGGCGTCCGAGGTCAGGAACGCGGCGGCGCCCCCGATGTCCTCCGGCACGCCGAGGCGGCCGAGCGGGTAGCCCGCGGCCACCTCCTCCTCGCGGTTCTCGTACAGCGCCTCGGCGAACCTGGTCTTGATCACGCCGGGCGAGATCGCGTTGACCCGGACCTTCGGCGAGAACTCGTGCGCGAGCTGCAGCGTCAGGTTGATCATCGCGGCCTTGCTGATGCCGTACGGGCCGATGAAGGGCGAGGCCTGCACGCCGGCGACCGAGGCGATGTTCACGATCGTGCCGCCGTTCTCCCGCTGCCAGGCGGCCCAGGTCTTCTGGGCGAAGCCGAGCGCGGAGATCACGTTGGTCTCGAAGACCTTGCGCGCGACGTTCAGGTCGACGTCGGCGATCGGCCCGAACACCGGGTTGGTCCCGGCGTTGTTGACCAGGTGGTCGATCCGGCCGAACGCCTCCATGGTGGCGGCGACGACCGCGTCCTGGTGCTCCAGGTCGTGGGCCTTGCCGGCGACGCCGATGGCGCGGTCGGAGCCGAGCCGCTCGACGGCCTCCTTCAGCGCCTCCTCGTTGCGCCCGGTGATGCAGACGCGGTCGCCGCGGGCGACGAACGCCTCGGCGATGCCGAAGCCGATGCCCCGGCTCGCGCCGGTGATGACGGCGACCTGGCCGGAGAGCTCAGGCAGTTCGGTCATGTGGGGTTACCTCCGTGTCCCGGTACCTCGCGGTCCGGCGTCAGTTGAGCGGGCCGCCGGCGACGTACAGGACCTGGCCGGAGACGAAGCCGGCCTCCTCGCCCGTGAAGAAGGCGACGGCGTTGGCGATGTCCTCGGGGACGCCCACCCGCTGGACCGGGATCATCGCGGCGGCGCCCTTCTTGAAGTCCTCGAAGTCCACGCCCACCCGGTCGGAGGTGGCCTTGGTCATCTCGGTGGCGATGAAGCCGGGGGCGACGGCGTTGGCGGTGACGCCGAACTTGCCGAGCTCCTTGGCGAGGGTCTTGGTGAAGCCCTGCAGGCCGGCCTTGGCGGCGGAGTAGTTGACCTGGCCGCGGTTGCCGAGCGCCGAGGACGACGACAGGTTGACGATCCGGCCGAACTTGGCGTCCACCATGTACTTCTGGCAGGCGCGGGCCATCAGGAAGGCGCCCTTGAGGTGCACGTTCATGACGGTGTCCCAGTCCAGGGCGCTCATCTTGAACAGCAGGTTGTCGCGGAGCACGCCCGCGTTGTTGACCAGGATGGTCGGCGCGCCGAGCTCCTCGGCGATCCGGGCCACGGCCGCCTCGACCTGCGCCTCGTCGGAGACGTCGCAGCCGACGCCGATCGCCTTGCCGCCGGCGGCGGTGATCTGCTCGACGACGTCCTTGCAGTTGGCCTCGTCCAGGTCGATGACCGCGACGGCACGGCCCTCGGCGGCCAGCCGGACGGCGGTGGCCGCGCCGATGCCGCGCGCGCCACCGGTGACTACCGCGACTCGCTGCTCAGTGGTGGACATGGGTGCTTCTCCTCGCCCTCGGAAAGCCTGAACGCCTTCGGTGATCCTGCGGTCCCGCCGCTGCTCGAACAATACGCCGATCGGTGAGCGACCGCTTAGTACCCTCGACAGGACGTGACGCTAGAAGCCCGGGCACCCGCTGTCAACGGGCCACCGCGCGATGTGATCCACCTGACCGGCCCGACGGGTCCCGGCCTTGCTCCCGTCGGCGGAACCACGGCCGGACCACGGCCGGACCACGGCCGGACCACGGCGGGACTACCGGACGAGCAGCTCGAGCAGCCGGTCCGCCTCGGCCGCCGGATCGGCCGTCAGGCCGGTGTGCACGGGGCCGGGCTGCAGCACGGTGGAACGGGGCGCGACCAGCCACCGGAAGCGCTTGCCGGCGTCGTCCCCGGCCGCCGGTCCGGCCGCCTCGCCGCCCGCGCAGACCGCCTCGACGGCGCGCAGCGCGGCCCGGACGGCGGTGACGTCGGCGTGCGGGTCGAGGGCGAGCAGCCGGGCCTCGTCCAGATGGGTCCGGGCGGCGACGAACCGCTCGCCGCGGCAGTAGAGCAGCACGCCGACGTTGACGCACTCCCCGCGCTCCACCCGGGGCACGGCCCGCAGCAGCGCGTACTCGTAGACCTGGCGGTCACGGGTCCGGCGGTCGACGACGTTGCGGGTGAACACCTGCCGGTCGGCGTCGTGCCGTTCCTGCCGTTCGGCGTCGTGCCGTTCCTGCCGTTCGGCGTCGTGCCGTTCCTGCCGTTCGGCGTCGCGGTTCACTTCAGTCCCTCGATGCGTTCGTGGATGACGGCGGCGCGCGCCAGCAGCGGACGGGCGTAGGCGCGGCGGAGGTCGTCGGGCGCGGCGAAGCCGGGCTCGTCGGCCAGCCAGGCGTCGGGGATCTCCGCCGTGACCTCGGTGAGGAGTTCCTCGGTCACCAGGGGGGCGAGCTCGGCGGCGGCCGCGGCGACGTCGGGGGCGAACCGGGCGAGCGTGTGGTCGGCGGCGTCGTAGGGGCGTGCCGCGGAGGCCTCGGCGCCGGGCCAGTTGTGGTGCCAGATCATGGTGGCGCCGTTGTCGATGAGCCAGAGCGCGCCCTGGTGGACGAGCAGGTTCGGGTTGCGCCAGGACCGGTCGACGTTGTTGACCACGGCGTCGAACCAGACGATCCGTCCGGCCTCCTCCGGCGTCACCTCGAAGGCCAGCGGGTCGAAGCCGGTGGCGCCGCTGAGGAACTCCATGCCGAGGTTGGAGCCGCCGCTGCCGCGCAGCAGCTCCTGCACCTCGCGGTCCGGCTCGCCGAGCCCCAGCGCCGGGTCGAGGTCCACGACGACCAGCCGGGGCATCCGGAGCCCGAGCCGCCGGGCCAGCTCGCCGCACACCACCTCGGCGGTCAGCGTCTTGGGGCCCTGCCCGGCCGAGCGGAACTTCAGGACGTACAGGCCGAGGTCGTCCGCCTCGACCAGCCCGGGCATGGACCCGCCCTCACGCAACGGCGTGACGAAGCGGAGGGCTGCGACTTCGCTGAGCATCCGCCCAGGCTATACGGTGCGCCTCCCCTCGCTTCCTCCCGGCCCGAGCGGCCCTGAGCGGCCCCGAGCGGCCCTGAGCGGCCCCGAGCAGCCCCGAGCAGCCCCGAGCAGCCCCTCCGGGCTTTTCCCCCCCCAGGCGCGAACCCGCCGGGAAGGAGGCCCGGCCGCGCCGCGGTCAGTCGGGCGGCCCCAGCGGCACGCACCACTCCAGCCGCGTGCCGCCCTCCTCGGGCGTGCTCAACTCCATCGTGCCGCCCAGCTGCTGGGCGCGTTCGGACATGTTCCGCACGCCGCTGCGGCGGCCCCCGGCGGGCATGCCGACCCCGTCGTCGGTGACCGTGAGCCGCACGACACGGCCGTCGGTCTCCAGCGACACGTCGGCGCGCCCGGCCTTCGCGTGCCGGGCAACGTTGGTCAGCGCCTCGGAGAGCACGGCGACCACCTGGTCGGCGGTCCGCGGCGGTACGTGGGTGTCCACCAGCCCCTGCACCCGCACCCCCGGCGCGAAGCCGAGCACCGGTGCCGCCTCCCCCGCCACCCGCACCACCCGCGCCCGGAGGCCGGACGGCGTCCCGCCGGACTGCGAGCGCAGTCCGAAGATGGTCGACCGGATGATCTTGATGGTCTCGTCCAGGTCGTCGACGGCCCGCACCACCCGGTCGGCGGCCTGCGGGTGCTCGATGAACCGTCCCGCGCTCTGCAGGGTCATGCCGGTGGCGAACAGCCGCTGGATGGCGAGGTCGTGCAGGTCTCGGGCGATCCGGTCACGGTCCTGCAGCACGGCCATCCGTTCGGCGTCGTGCCGCCGTTCGGCCAGCTCCATGGCGATGGCCGCCTGTGCCGCGAAGGCCTGGAGCGGCTCGATCTCCGCCTCGGTGAAGACCGGCTCCTCCGCCTCGCGGACCAGCATCACCACGCCCCGCACCCCGGTGTCGCCGGTGCCGAGGGGGAGGGCGACGGCGGGCCCGAGTCCGGCGAGGCGGGACGACGAGGTGGCGAGCCGCTCGTCGTGGGCCACGTCGTCGCTGGTCACCGGGGCGGCCGTGGCGAAGGCGGTGCCGATCAGGCCCCTGCCGGAGACCGTCTCGGCGCCGTCGAACCGCGCGACACCAGTACCGGTACCGGTACCCGTGCCCGTGCCCGTGCCCGTGCCGGTACTGGTGCCGGTCCCGGGACCGCTGCCGCTGCCGCTGCCGCTGCCGCTGTCACTACCGCTGCCGCTGCCGCCGTCGCTGTCGCTGCCCGTGCCGGTGGCCAGTTCCACCCGCAGGCTCTCGCCCGCCTCGTCGGGAACGGCGACCACGGCGCGGGTGGCGCCGGTGATCTCCCTGGCCCGTTCGGCCACCACCCTCAGCACCTCGGCGCGGCCGGCGCCGGACATCAGGCGGTGCGTGACCTCCGCGTTGGCCCGCAGCCACCGCTCCCGCAGCCGGGACTCCTCGTACAGGCGGGCGTTGTCGATGGCGACGCCGGCCGCGACGGCGAGCGTCGACAGCACCGACTCGTCGTCCTCGTCGAACTGGGCCCCGCCCCGCTTCTCCGTCAGGTACAGGTTGCCGAAGACCTGGTCCCGCACCCGGATGGGCACGCCCAGGAAGCTGTCCATCGGCGGATGCCCCGGCGGCAGCCCGAAGGACGCGGCGTGCTCCGACAGCCTGGTCAGCCGCAGCGGCTCCGGGCGGCGGATCAGCTCGCCGAGGATGCCGTGCCCCTCCGGGTAGGGGCCGATCCTGGCGGCCTCCTCCTCGCCGACCCCCACGGTGTGGAAGGCGGACAGCCGCCGTCCGTCCGTCCCGATCACCCCGAGCGCCGCGTACCGGGCGTCGACCAGCACCGCGGCGGCCTCCACTATGCCGCGCAGCGCCTGCTGGAGGTCGAGCTCCCGGCCGACCGACAGCACCGCCTCCAGGAGGCTGTGCACCCGGTCCCGGGTGCCCCGGGCCGCCTCCAGCCGGGCCTGGACCTCCTGGAGCAACTCGTCCAGGTGGAGCTGGGGCAGCCGCACCCGCGGCGGCTCGTGGAATTCCTCGGTACTGCCCACCGTCGGCCTCTCAGTACTGCTCGCGGGCCGACCGGTCCTGGACCTGGTGGGCGATGACCGCGGCCTGGATGCGGCGTTCGACGCCCAGCTTGGCCAGCAGCCGCGAGATGTGGTTCTTGACGGTCTTCTCCGCGAGGTAGAGCCGCTGCCCGATCTGGCGGTTGGTGAGGCCCTCCCCGACCAGCGCGAGGATCTCGCGTTCGCGGTCGGTCAGCCCCGGCAGCGGGTCGGGCTCGGGCTCCGGGGTGGCGCCGGCCCTCAGCCGGGCCATCAGCCTGGCGGTGGCGCTGGGGTCCAGGAGCGACTTGCCCTGGGCGACCACGCGCACCGCGGAGATCAGGTCGGACCCCTGGATCTGCTTGAGCACGTATCCCGCGGCCCCCGCCATGATCGAGTCCAGCAGGGCCTCCTCGTCGTCGAACGAGGTCAGCATCAGGCACGCCAGGTCCGGCATCCGCGAGCGCAGTTCGCGGCAGACGGTCACGCCGTCGCCGTCCGGCAGCCGCACGTCGAGCACGGCGACGTCGGGGCGCAGCGCGGGCACCCGGACCAGGGCCTGGTCGACGGTGCCGGCCTCACCGACCACCGTGATGTCCGGCTCGTCGTCCAGCAGGTCGCGCACGCCTCGCCGTACCACTTCGTGATCGTCCAGCAGAAAGACCCTGACCGGGCCCTCGGTGCCGGCACGCCCGGTCTCCGCCATCGTTCTCCTTCTCGCAGGTCCGCCGCGCCGTGGTGCGACGCCGCTCCGCCGGCCGGCCCCCCTGCCAGAGCATTCCCGGCGCGGGCCCCGGCGGACAGGGCCGGTCGGCCCTCCTGTCCCGGCCGGTCGGCCCCCGTCACAGGATCGCCCATGGCCGGCCGGGTCAGGAGCCCAGGTCCGCGTCGTGCAGGGCGCGGCCGCCGGCCACCTCACGCCCCGTGACCAGTTCGGGCCGGATCCTGAGGAACACCTCCTGCCGCGCGGGGACGGCCACCCAGGAGCGCGGACCGGTGGTGGCCAGACGCCGGTGTTCCTCCGGGTCGGTCACCACCTCGGCCGCCCCGGTGACGACCACGCTCCAGCCCGTGCGGGTGGCCCGGTCGACCTCGTCGGCCTCGAAGGCGACCACGGTCCCGTCGACCGCGCGGGCCAGCTCGGAGGCCGCCGAGGTCCGCAGCACCACCGCGCCGTCGTGGTCCAGGCAGAAGTTGACCGGCAGCACTGCGGGCAGGGCCTGGCGGGTGTGGACGATCCGCCCGATGGCGGCGGTCGCCAGCAGGCGCATGCTCTCCCGCCGGTCGAGTTCGCGGAATCCGTCGTTGCGGTACATGCGGTTCTTTCCGCGACCGGTCAGTCGTGCGCGACGACGGCGACCGGGGCGGTCGCGTGGTGCAGCACCGCGTGGGCGACGGGCCCGATGTGCGTGCCGAGCGGGTTGCGCCGGACCCTGCGGCCGAGGACGACCAGGGAGGCGCCCGCCGCCGCGTCCAGCAGGTGGTCGACGACGCCGCCGGTGCGCGAGACCTCGACCACCTCCACGGACGGGTACTTCTCCCGCCAGGGGAGCAGCGTCCCGGTCAGCAGCGCGGCCATGTCGCGCGCGTACTGCTCGTACAGGTCCGCCGCGGCGGCGACGGCGTGGACGGTGTACGGCGGCAGCGCCCAGCTCTGCACGACGTGGAGGGGGGCGCCGCGGCGGGCGGCCTCCTCGAAGGCGAAGGCGGTGACGGTGTCGCCCGCCCGCTCGGTGTCCAGGCCGAGCACGACGGGCCGGAAGCGGCGGCCCGCGCCGTGCGCGGTCTCCGGCAGGTACTCGTCGGCGGCGTTCTCCCCGGCCCGCACCAGGACGACGGGCGTGCGGCTGTGGGCGACCACGGACAGGCCCACCGAACCGACCAGGAACCCGCCCAGCCGGCCCAGCCCGCGCGACCCGAGGACCAGCAGTTCGGCCTCGGCGGCGGCCTCGGGGAGGGCTTCGGCCGGCCGTCCGGCGATCAGTTCCTCCAGCACCTTCAGGGCGGGGTGGCGTGCGGTCGTCTCCTCGACGGCCGCGCGCAGCACCTTGCCGCTCCAGTGCTCCAGGGTCGTGGTGTCGGAGGCGGACGTCGCCGCGAGGGTGTCGGGCAGCGGTTCCCACACCTTGACGAGCTTCAGCGGCAGGTCGCGGAGTTCCGCCTCGCGGGCGGCCCAGTCGGCGGCGGCGCGGCTCGCCGGGGAGCCGTCGATCGCGGCGACGATGGTGCGGGTCATGGTGGCCTCCTGTGTCGGCGTCTGCCCCCAGCCTCCCGGCCGCGGCCCGCGAAGTCCGGGGCCCGCGGGCCCCGCGGTGAGGGCCGACCGGCCCCATCGGTGCCGGGCCGTTCGGCGGACGTGACCTGTGCGCCTTGTCCCCGGCCGAGGCACGGTGAGAGTGTGCGGTCGACGACGGGGCCCGGGAGAGGGAGCAGATGACAGCGACGCAGCGGCGGGGCCGGAAGATCATGATGACCGCGGAGGAACTGGACGCGTTCCTCTCCACGGAACGCACCTGCCGTGTGGCCACGGTCTCGCCGGACGGCGCCCCGCACGTCTCCGCGCTGTGGTTCGTCTGGGACGGCGTCTCCCTCTGGCTCTACTCCCTGACCCGCAGCCGCCGTTGGGCGGATCTGCGCAAGGACCCGCGGGTGGCCGTGGTGGTGGACTCCGGCGCCGAGTACGGCGACCTGCGCGGCGCGGAGCTGTCCGGCACGGCGGAGTTCGTCGGCGAGATCCCCCGCACCGGCGAACCGTGCCCCGGACTCGAACCGGTCGAGGCGTTGTTCGCCCGGAAGTACTTCGGTCTGGAGGCCCTGCCGCACGACCACCGGCACGCCTGGATCCGTCTCACCCCCGAGGCGGTCGCCTCCTGGGACTTCCGCAAGATCCCGCGGGGCTGACGGGACGCCCGGCGGGCGGAGGGCCGCGCCGCCGTCACGCGCCGCCGCCCCCGCCCCGGGCGCGCAGTGCCGAGACCACCGCGCCGATCGCGGGCCGCCGGTCGGCGTCCTCGCGCCACACCGCGTAGACGTGGCGGGAGACCCGCGGCCGCAGCGGCACCGTGACCACGCCGGCCGGGACCGGGTCCCGGCCCAGCGCCGGTACCACGCAGACGCCCAGACCTGCGGCGACCAGGGCGAGCTGGGTGTGCGTCTCGGGCGCCCGGTGGGCGATGTCCGGCTCGACGCCTCGGGCCCGGAGGGTGGCCAGCAGCCACTCGTGGCAGAACTCCCCGGCGCCCCAGGTGATCCACTCCTCACCGGCCAGTTCGGCGAGGTCGATCCCGGCCGCGCCCGCGAGCCGGTGCCCGGCCGGGAGCGCCGCGTCGGCGGGATCGTCCAGCAGCGAGGCCGTGCGCAGGCTCTCGGGCACGGCCAGCGGCCGGTCGTGCCAGTCGAGCACCACCGCCAGGTCGTGGTCACCGCGGGCCACCCCCGCCACGGCCGCCCCCGGGTCGACCTCCCGGGACCGCACCCGCAGGCCGGGGTGCTCCTCCCGCAGCGCCGCCAGCGCCCCGGGCAGCAGGCCCCGCGCGGCGGTCGGGAACGCCGCCACCCGCAGGTCGCCCGCCACGGTCCCGCGCCGCGCCTCGAGCTCCGCCCGTGCCCGTTCGGCCTGGGCCAGGATCCGCGCCGCGTGCCCGGCCAGCAGCCGCCCGGCGTCGGTGAGCCGCACGCCCCGGCCGTGCCGGGCGAGCAGCCGTTCCCCGGCCTCCCGTTCCAGCTTGGACAGTTGCTGGGAGACGGCGGAGGTCGTCACGTGCAGCGCCTCGGCGGCCCCGCCGACGGACCCGTGGCGCGCCAGCGCGTCCAGGACCCGCAGGCGTTCGAGGTTCATCATGGCGGCGATGCTACGAGGGCCCGCCCCCGGCCCGCGCCCGCAGGCGGGACCGCGGGAAGCGCCGGCACTCAGACGTACGGCCGCGCCGGCCCCGCCTCCAGCACCCGGGCCAGCGCACCGGCCAGCCGGGCCACCTCGCCCTTCTCCAGCTCCGACACGGTGATCCGGATCCCCGGCCCGGCCCCTGTCCCGGCGCCCGTCCGGAACCGCGCCCCGGGGGCCACCGCCCATCCGGCCTGCAGCATCCCGGCCACCGCCCCGGTCTCGTCGGGGACCGGGACCCAGACGTTCATCCCGCTGCGCCCGTGCGCCCGGACGCCCAGCCGCCCGAGTTCCGCGATCAGCGCCCGGCGCCGCCGCCCGTAGGACTCCGCGACGGCGGCCCGGTCCACGGCCCCGCTGGTCCACAGCTCCACCACCGCCCGCTGCGTCAGCCGGCTCACCCATCCGGGCCCGAGCCGCTGCCGCCCGCGGACCCGGTCGACGGTGACCGGGTCGCCGGTGAGCACCGCGAGCCGCAGGTCGGGGCCGTACGTCTTGGCCACGGAGCGGACGAAGGCCCAGGAGCGGGTGACCCCGGCCAGCGGGTGCAGCGGCAGGTCGACCATGCCGTGCCCGTGGTCGTCCTCGATCAGCAGGGTGTCGGGGTGCCGCCGGAGCAGTGCCCGCAGTTCCCGGGCCCGTTCCGGGCCCACGGCCGCTCCGACGGGGTTCTGCGCCCGGTCGGTCACGACCACCGCCCTGGCCCCGTCCTCCAGCGCGCGCCGCAGGTCCTCCGGCAGCGGCCCCTCGTCGTCGACGCCGACGGGCGCCACCCGCAGCCCGAGCGCCGGGACCAGGTCGAGGACGCTCCCCCACCCGGGGTCCTCCACGGCGACCGCGTCACCGGGCCTCAGGTGGGCGGCCAGGACCCGTTCGATGCTGTCGAGCGCGCCGGAGGTCACGGTGAGCGGTCCGTCGGGCACCGCGTCCGCGTCCAGCTCCGCGCGGGCGATCCGTACCAGGTCGGGGTCGAGCGGATCGTCCCCGTAGAGCACCGGCGTCCGGTCCGCGCGGGCCGTGGCCGCCGCGAAGGCGGGGGCCAGCGGCGGCAGGAGCGCCGGATCGGGGTTGCCGCGGGAGACGTCCCGGGCGCCGGGCGGCACCCGCACCTGGATCGCCTCACGACCGGTGGTGGCCGGCCGGGGCCGCACCCGGCTGCCCTTGCGGCCGGCCGTCTCGATCACCCCGCGCTCGCGAAGTGTCCGGTAGGCGGACGCCACGGTATTCGGATTCACCCCCAGCTCTTGCGCCAACTCCCGCATGGGAGGCAGCTGTCGGCCCGGTTCGAGCCTTCCCTCACTCACCGCGCGCTCCACGTCGGCGGCAATCTCCATGGCGCGACGGCCTGCGATCCGATAATCTACTAGCACAAACCACATTATGCACTAGTGCAATGGAGAACGCCATGCAGGGGGCGCAGTACACGCCGACCGACCGCACCGTCCCGACCCGTTCGCCGGACCGCGCCTCCTACGACCGGGAGGTGGTGCACGCGATCCTCGACGAGGGCTGGGTGTGCCACCTGGGGTTCGTCCGCGACGGCGCGCCGGTGGTGCTGCCCACCATCTACGCGCGGGTCGGCGAACGCCTGTACCTGCACGGCTCGACCGGCTCCCGCCCGATGCGGATGGCGGGCGCGGCGGCCGAGGAGGAGCCGGGCCTGCCGATGTGCGTGACGGTCACCCACGTCGACGGGGTGGTGCTGGCCCGCTCGGCGTTCCACCACTCGGTCAACTACCGCTCGGTGGTGGTGCACGGGACGGCCCACCAGGTCACCGACGTCGAGGAGCGGCGTGCGGCGCTGGACGCGCTGGTCGACCACGTCGTTCCGGGCCGTTCGCGCGAGTCGCGTCCGGCGAACAAGAAGGAGCTGGCCGCCACGGCGGTGGTGCGCCTGGACCTCACCGAGGTCTCCGCGAAGATCCGCACCGGCGGCGTCAACGACGACCCGGAGGACCTGGGGCTCCCCCACTGGGCCGGCGTCCTGCCCCTCCGCAAGGGCTACGAGGCGCCGCTCCCGGACGCCCGGCTCGCCCCCGGCACGCAGGTCCCGCCGCACATCGCGGCCGTCCTGGGATGAGCCGCGCCCGCCGCGGAGGATCCGGGCATCCTCCACGGCGGGCCCTTCCGCCTCCGGCCGGGGCGTGCCGCCCAGGCGTATCTCACGCGGGCGTGCACCCCGGGCAGGCTGCCGAGCCCGCACACGCTGCCCAGGCAGACCGCCCAGGCCCGGGCAGACTCCCGGGCGGGCCGCCTAGGTTCTGTCCGGCGGATCATGTGACTTTCTGACCGGTCGCTCGTTAGATCGGTCATGGGTCGGGGGGATCTGACGAATCGCGAGTGGTCGTTACTGGAGCCGCATCTGCCACCTTCAGGTGGTCGGGGCGGGAGGTGGAACGACCACCGCACCGTGGTCAACGGGATCCTGTTCCGGGTCCGGACCGGCGTCCCCTGGCGTGACCTGCCGGAACGCTACGGCTCGTGGAAAACCGTCTACGAACGGCACCGCCGCTGGTCGGCGGACGGAACCTGGGACCGGATCCTGCACGCGGTCCAGGCCGACGCCGACCTCGCCGGGTGGATCGACTGGTCGATGGTCGGCGTCGACTCGACGTCCTGCCGGGCCCACCAGCATGCGGCCGGAGCCCGCAAGACCCGGCCGCGGGTCCCGAAAAAAGGACGACGCCCCGGCACCACCGCCCCGACGAGGGACTCGGGCGCTCCCGGGGCGGCCTGACCTGCAAGATCCACCTCGCCGGCGAAGGCGGCTGCCGACCCATGGCCCTCCTGCTCACACCGGGCCAGTGGGGTGACGCCCCGCAACTGATCGAGGTCCTGGGCCGGATCCGGGTGCCCCGGCCACTGGGCGGACGCCCCCGGACCCGGCCCGAGCACGTCAGCGGCGACAAGGCATACAGCTCCCGCCGAAACCGCCGTTACCTGCGAAGACGCCACATCCGGCACACGATCCCCGAACCGAAGGACCAGCGGGCCAACCGCCGGCGCAGAGGCAAAGACGGCGGAAGGCCAACCGGCTTCAACCCCGACCACTACCGCCGCCGCAACGAGGTCGAACGCACCATCAACCGGCTCAAGAACTCCCGCGCGGTCGCCACCCGCTACGACAAGCGGGCCTACGTCTTCCACGGCACCGTCACCCTGGCATCAATCCGACTGTGGCTCAAAAGGTGAGGCCGGCCGCCGTCACTCCGGCGCCAGCACGCCGAGCTCGACCTCTTCGAAGACTCTCGACCACCAGGCGTCCTCGTCATCGAATGCGGCTGGATCCGCCTGTTGAGCCTGGTCCAACAACGCAGAGACGTAGTCCTCGTAACCCTCGTCGTCCTCGCTGCGGCGTGACAGGACGAAGGACTCCCACAGTCGAAGCATCCGCTGAAGGGCGGCCACCGAGGAGTTGACCAGAGCGAATCGTTGCGGACCGCCTTCGTAGCCGTAGGCCATCCATACTTCGCCCGAGTCGATCACAAGCCAGTAGGAGTTCACCCCGTCCTCGAAAGAGCCGAGGCATGCGGCCCTGCCGCAGGGCAGATCGCGAACCCGCAGCTCCAGCTCGGCGTCCCGGACGAACATGCCGATGCAGTTGACCGGGAGCCCTGGATTTTCCAGGTACCGCCCCACCTCGGCACCGACACCGGCAGCACGAAGCGCTGCCACGTCGAGCGGCTGCCACGGCAATCCCTCAGTGCTCTGCTGGTTCACGCTGCGGATTCTTCCATCCACACATGATCCGCCGGACAGAACCTAGCCGTCCTGCCGTCCGCCGGCCTGCGCCAGCGGTTCGGCCGCGGCCGCGACCGTCCCGCCGCCACCGGCCACCGGCTCCGGGGCCGCCGGGGCGGGAGCCGAGGACTGGGCGACCAGCGCGCCGACGAGCACCAGCACACCACCCGCGATCTGCACCGCCCCCAGCTGCTCCCCGAGCAGCATCCACGCCGCCACCGCGGCCACCACGGCCTCCACGCAGGCGACCACGCCCGCGACGGCCGGCGACAGCCGGCGCACCGACACCACGCCGGTGACGTACGCCAGCACCGTCGCGACCAGCACGATCCACAGCAGCAGCGCCCAGGCCGGCGCCCCGCTCCCGTCCATGTCGACGGACCGCGTCAGCACAGCCCAGTCCATGCCCCACGGCCGGGCGACCACCGTCATCGTCAGACAGCCGACCAGCAGGCCGAAGGAGATCATCCCGAGCGGGTCGGGCGCCTGCCGCCCGGCGCCGGAGCCGTGGTCGGCGAGGACGAAGTAGGCGACCTGGCAGCAGGCCGCGCCGAACGCCAGCAGCAGCCCGAGGGCGTCGAAGCCGAGACCGGCCCAGATCTCCACCACGCAGCCCAGGCCGGCCACCGCCAGCACCACGCCCAGCGCGGCCGCGCGGCCGACCGGCCGGCGCTGCACGAACCGCACCCAGCCCAGCACCAGGGCGGGCGCCAGGTACTCCACCAGCATGGCCACGCCGACCGGGATCCGGGAGATGGAGGCGAAGTAGCAGGCCTGGACGCCCGCCACCGCGAACATCCCGAACCCGAGGAGCATCAGCGGCCGTTGCCGCACCAGCCCGCGGTGCCGCCAGGCCACCGGGAGCAGCACCAGCGCCGCGCCCGTGATCCTCAGCCAGGCCACCTCGAGCGGGTCGAGGCCCGCCTCGATCAGCGGCTTGGCCGCCACACCCGATCCACCGAACGCCACCGCGGAGAGGGCGGCGAGAGCGAGTCCCGCACCCTTCCCGGAACGCACCACACCGATCCCAGAGTCACGCACGTGCACATGATGACAGCAGCCGACAGGACCGTCACCCCGGATGGGTGCTGTCCCATCCTGCGGACCGGCCGCTTCCCGCGTCCCGGTCCACCGGAGGGCGATTGGCCTTGTCGGCGCCGCCGCCGGGGCCGTTACCGTCCTTGCCATGCGTATCCGACTCGTCGACGCCTTCACCGACCGTCCGTTCGCCGGCAACCCGGCGGGCGTCCTCCTCCTCGACCGCCCCGACTCCCGCTCCGGCTTCCCCGACGACGCCTGGCTGCAGAACGTGGCCATGGAGATGAACCAGGCGGAGACCGCCTTCCTCCACCCGCTGCCCGACGGCGGCGACGCGGACTGGGCCCTGCGCTGGTTCACCCCCGCGACCGAGGTCAACCTCTGCGGGCACGCCACCCTGGCCGCGGCGCACGTCCTGCAGACGACCGGCGCCCACCGGGGACCGGTCCGGTTCGCCTCGCGCAGCGGTGTCCTGACCGCCGTGCCCTCCGAGGACGGCTGGATCACCCTCGACTTCCCCACCGCCCCGCTGACCCCCGCGAAGGCGCCGGAGGGCCTCGCCGAGGCCCTGGGCACCGAGCCGCTCACCGTCCTGGACACCGGCCCGAACCTGGGCGACCTGCTGGTGGAGGTCGCCGACGAGCGGACCCTGCGCGGCCTCACGCCGGCCTTCGACGCCCTCGCCCGCTGCTCTGATCGCGGGGTCGTCGCCACCTGCCGTCCCGACGACCCGGCCGCGGGGTACGACTTCGTCTCCCGCGGGTTCTTCCCCGGGGTCGGCATCGACGAGGACCCGGTGACCGGCAGCGCCCACACCGCCCTGGCCCCGTTCTGGTCCGGACGCCTGGGGCCCACCGCCCTCACCGGCCTGCAGGCCTCGGCCCGCTCCGGCCTGGTCCGCACCGAGCTGCGCGGCGACCGCACCCTGCTGACCGGGCGCGCGGTGACCGTCGTCGAGGGGGACCTGCTCGCGTCTCCGCGGTGACGGACCGCGCGGCGATCAGGCGGTGGGCAGCCAGTCCACCCGCCCGGCGAGCAGCGCGTATCCGACGAACGCCCCGACGTCGAGCAGCGTGTGGGCCGCCACCAGCGGCCCCACCCTCCCCCACCGCCGGTACAGCAGCACGAAGACGACGCCCATCACCAGGTTGCCGATGAACCCGCCGATGCCCTGGTAGAGGTGGTACGTGCCGCGCAGCACCGAGCTGGCGGCCAGCGCGGCGACGGGGCTCCAGCCCAGTCCGCCCAGCCGGTGCAGCAGGTACCCGAGCACGATGACCTCCTCGACCACCGCGTTCTGCGCGGCGGACAGGAGCAGCACCGGGAACTTCCACCAGACGTCCGGCAACGCCTCGGGAACGACGGTGAGGTTGAACCCGAGGCCGCGCGCCGCGAGGTAGAACGCGATCCCGGCGCTGCCGATGACCGCGGCGACGACGGCGCCCCGGCCGAGGTCCGACCACGGCCGGGTGCGGTCGAAGCCGAGCGTCCGCAGGCTCCCGCCCTCACGCGTCAGGAAGTGCGCCACCAGCAGCACGGGGACCAGCGCGGAGGCGATCCCGAACAGCTGCCAGGCGAGGTCCAGCCAGGGCCGGCCGGGCGCGGCGGAGGCGTTGAGCGTGGCCGCCTGGTCCTTCAGTCCTCCGGGCCTGGTCAGCGAACCGACGAAACTGATCACCGCCGCGACCGCGCTGGCCCCGAGCGACAGACCCAGCACCAGCAGCGTCTCGTCCCGCAGCGTCCGCCGCGTCACGATCCCGGACCCCGACCCCGTCACTCACGCCTCCGTCAGCCGCACCACCGGCCCCACAGCTTGCCAGAACCGGACGGCACGCCGTCCACCCCCTGCCGGGCCCCGCGCCGGACTACCGGGCGTCCGGCAGCCCCGCGGGCCAGGTGTGGACGGGGTCGCCCTTCCACTGCAGCTCCGCGTACCGCCGTGTCGTCGCGGCCAGCGCCTCCTGCCGGGACAGGCCCCGCTCCAGCCCGGCGTGGAAGGCCGCGGCCTGCCAGGAGGCGCCGTTCACCCGCCGTCGGCAGCGCTCCTCGATCACGCCGAGGTACAGCTCCCGGTCGGCCGGCTCGATCCCCCAGGCCTCCAGGCCCGCGTGGGCCAGCGGGAGCAGTTCCTCGAGGACCAGCGTGACCGCCTCGACCTGCTGCGTGCCGCCGAGCCGCCCGCGCCGCGGCCACTCCAGCCGCGCGTCGATCCCGTAGCGGCAGGCCGTCTCGAAGTTGGCCGCCGCCGCCTCGAACGGCAGACGCGTCCACACCGGCCGCGCCTCCTCGGCCAGCGCCCGCACCAGGCCGTAGTAGAAGGCCGCGTTGGCGACCACGTCGATCACCGTGGGCCCGGCCGGCAGCACCCGGTTCTCGACCCGCAGGTGCGCCGCTCCGTCGGCCACGTCGTACACCGGCCGGTTCCAGCGGTAGACCGTGCCGTTGTGCAGGACCATCTCGGCCAGCTTGGGCGTGCCTCCGGCGTCGAGCACCTCCATCGGGTCCTCGTCGTCCATGATCGGCAGCAGCGCCGGGAAGTAGGTGAGGTTCTCCTCGAACAGGTCGACCACCGAGGACACCCACCGCTCGCCGAACCAGGTCCGCGGCCGCACGCCCTGCGCCTGGAGCTCCGGGGGCCGGGTGTCGGTCGACTGCTGGAACAGCGGCGGCCGCGACTCCCGCCACAGCTCCTTCCCGAACAGGAACGGCGAGTTGGCGCCGATCGCGATCTGCGCCGCGGAGACGGCCTGCGCCGCGTTCCACACGTCCGGGAACCGCTCCGGCGTCACCTGCAGGTGCAGTTGCACCGAGGTGCAGGCGGCCTCCGGGGTGATCGACCGCGCGGTGGTGGTGAGCCGTTCGACCCCGTCGATCTCCAGCGTGAAGTCCTCGCCCCGCGCCGAGACGATCTGGTCGTTGAGCAGTGTGTAACGGTCGACGTCGGAAATGTTCGCGGAGATCAGGTCGTCCCGCTCGAGCGTCGGCAGGATGCCGATCATCACGATGCCGGCGTCGACCTCCCCGGCCTTTCGGTGGGCATATGCCAATGACGTTCGCAGCTCTTCGGCGAGCTGATCGAATACCTGCCCGCCGAGCCGGTGCGGTTCGATGTTGACCTCGAGGTTGAACATCGCGAGTTCGGTCTGGAAATCACGGCTCGCGATCCGTTCGAGCACTTCCGCATTCATCATTCGCGGCATGCCGTCGGACCCTGCGAGATTCAGCTCGATCTCCAGTCCCATGAGATTCTTCGGGCGGTCGAACTGCCTCTCCTTCAGCAACCTCTCAAGACCCGCCAGGCACCGCTGGAGCTTGTCCCGGTAGCGCTGGCGATCGGACAGGTCGAACGACCCTGCCTCGACCTTCTCCCCCATCGCTGCGTCCTCCTCGGATGGGTGGGCCGCCTCTGCGGCCGGTGTCCGTGTGTCTGTCGCCCGGGTCCCTCGTCCGGTCCGCAACTGATGATGCCCGCCCTGGACGATCGATAACGTCCCCATGAGGACCCGACGGCCGTTAGGCTGACCTCCAGCGCCATTCGGCACATTCGTTCGGCATGACCCGCAACGCGGATCACCGGGGTTCGAGCCCCTGGTATTACGGCGGTGAAAACCGGCCGACCCCGCCGCGGACGTCGCCCGAGGTCACTCCCGGCGAACCCTCTCAGAATCGGGATGTAACACCCCGAAATTTCGACGCGAACAAAACTTGCCGTTCACACGGAAAACAGCTAGCCGAAACATCGCGTGAACACGCCTCGTATAAACTGCGCAAACGAGGCGGAGAAGCGCGTGCGCCCACGACCGAGCGGCCCGTCACTCCGGTGACGAACGGGCCGCACCCGGCCCGAGAGGTCCGACCGGTCCGGCGCGGCTCTCCGACCCCCCTCGAGCTGGCAGCAGACAGCGCCCGTCCCACCACCGCCCGCGCGCCACCGTGCCTGTCGAAAGAGAGGCGACCCACCATGCCGCTGCATGTCCCTCCGGCACCTCCCGCCGCCCTGCGCACCGTTCTGGCGGCCCTCGGCACCCCTGCCGCGGTCCGTGATCCACGCACGCCCTCCCTGCGCACCGCCCAGGGACCGCTCAACCCCGAACTCCCGCTTCCTCTCCACGTGTTGGACCGGATCACGCCGGAGGGGGTGCCCGTCGTCCGGCTGGCCGGCTGGCGTTTCCTGATCCGTTCCGGCGACCACGCCGTGGCCGCCGCCGACACCCTGCAGACCTCGGACGGCTGGGCCTTCTCGCACTTCTTCGAGGGCCCGTACGTCACGTCGACCGAACGCGCCCTGCGCCAGGCCGAGGAGGCTCCGCATCCCTACCAGCCGCGGCTGCTCTCCGTCCCCGGCCTGTACATGCTGACCCTCTGGCTGCACGCCGACGTCACGGCGGACGCCGCCGCCGGTCTGCCGGAGGCGCTGGACCTGCTGGTCCCGCTGGCTCCGGCACCGCCGGGCATCGCCAGTCACCGCCCGCACCGGGTGGAGGAACTGCTGCCGCTGCTCACCCGCAGGGGCGGCCCCGCCAGCCCGCCGCCCGCACTGCGCCCGGCGGCCTGACCGGCGCCCTCGTCCCACCGCCCCACCCCGCCCCCGAGGCCCGCCGCCCCGGGGGCGGGGTGCGTCCTGGTCCGAACGGGCCAGGGGCGAACCACCCGGAAAGATCTCGCGAGTTGTCCCGAACCGCCCGCCCGGGTGAGGCGTCCTGAACCGTTGAGGGGGCGTACCGCGAAAACACTGCGGCCCGGCTCCCGCGAGCGCGAGACTTGTCCGCACGAGGTCACCACGGGGGGCTGCGATGTACAGCCGTGACACGGAAGCCGAAGCGACGACCACAGAACGAGAGAACCCCACCATGTGCCAGCACCAGCCGCCGTGCCCGACAGCCGACTCCCCCGACAGGGAATCCGCGCGCCTCGTGGCGCACCACCCCGAGCAGGGCTGGAGCCTCCTGTGCAACGGGGTCGTGCTGTTCGAGGACACCGGGGAGATCCTCCCCGACGGCCGCGTCATCGCTCCGCACAGGTTCGCCACCGCGGTCTGAGGCGCCGCCCACCGGGCGACGTCCCGGTGCCGGGCGACGTCCCGGTGCCGGGAAAGCCGGAGGGCCGGCGACGGCGCGGAGGCGCTGTCACCGGCCCGTTCCCCCGCGACCTGTGTCGCGCGGGGCGGCCGACGCTGGTCGGTCAGTCCTCGTACGCGTCCAGCGGCGGGCAGGAGCAGACCAGGTTCCGGTCGCCGAAGGCCTGGTCGATGCGGCGCACCGGCGGCCAGTACTTGTCCGGCATCGACACGCCGCCGGGGAAGACCGCGGTCTCCCGGTCGTAGGCGTGCGTCCACTCGCCGGCCAGCGTGCCCGCGGTGTGCGGGGCGTTGCGCAGCGGGTTGTCCTCGGCCGGCCAGGCGCCGGAGCCGACCTTCTCGATCTCCGCGCGGATGGCGATCATCGCGTCGACGAACCGGTCCAGCTCCGCCAGGTCCTCGGACTCGGTCGGCTCGATCATCAGCGTGCCGGCGACCGGGAAGGACATCGTCGGGGCGTGGAAGCCGTAGTCGATGAGGCGCTTCGCCACGTCGTCGACGCTCACGCCCGTGGCCTTGGTCAGCGGACGCAGGTCGATGATGCACTCGTGCGCGACCAGCCCGCCGGGGCCGGTGTACAGCACCGGGTAGTGCGGCTCCAGCCGCTTGGCGACGTAGTTGGCGGCCAGGACTGCGACCTGGGTGGCGCGCTTGAGGCCCTCGCCGCCCATCAGCCGGACGTACGCCCAGGAGATCGGCAGGATCCCGGCCGAGCCGAACGGCGCCGCGGAGATCGGGCCGACGCCGGTCTCCGGACCGGCGGCCGGCTGCAGCGGGTGGTTCGGCAGGTACGGGGCGAGGTGGGAGCGCACGGCCACCGGGCCGACGCCCGGACCGCCGCCGCCGTGCGGGATGCAGAACGTCTTGTGCAGGTTGAGGTGGGAGACGTCGCCCCCGAAGTGGCCCGGCTTGGCGAGGCCCACCAGCGCGTTGAGGTTGGCCCCGTCGACGTACACCTGGCCGCCGGCCTCGTGGACCTGCGCGCAGATGTCGGCGACGTGCTCCTCGAAGACACCGTGGGTCGACGGGTAGGTGATCATGAGCACCGCGAGCTCGTCCCGGTGCTTCTCGATCTTCGCCCGCAGGTCCTCCACGTCGATCTCGCCGTTCTCGGCGGTCCTGACGACGACCACCTTCATGCCCGCCATGACGGCGCTGGCCGCGTTGGTGCCGTGCGCGGAGGAGGGGATGAGGCAGACGGTGCGGTCCAGGTCGCCGTTGGCGCGGTGGTAGCCGCGGACCGCGAGCAGACCGGCCAGCTCGCCCTGGGAGCCGGCGTTGGGCTGCAGGGAGACCTTGTCGTAGCCGGTGACCTCGGCGAGGCGGTCCTCGAGCTCGTGGATGAGCGACAGGTAGCCCCCGGCCTGCTCGGCCGGCGCGAACGGGTGCAGCGCGCCGAACTCGGGCCAGGTGACCGGCTCCATCTCGGTGGTCGCGTTGAGCTTCATGGTGCAGGAGCCCAGCGGGATCATGCCGCGGTCGAGCGCGTAGTCCCGGTCGGCGAGGCGGCGCAGGTAGCGCAGCATGGCCGTCTCGGAGCGGTGCTGGTGGAACACCGGGTGGGTGAGGTAGGCGTCGGTCCGCAGCAGACCGGTGGGCAGGCCGTCCCCGGCCGTGCCGTCCAGCGCCTCGACGTCGCCCTCGACGCCGAAGGCGGCCCAGACCCTCTCCAGCTGCGCGCGGCCGGTGGTCTCGTCGCAGGCGGCGGAGACGTGGTCGGCGTCGACCAGCCGCAGGTTCACGCCCCGCTCACGGGCGGCGGCGACCACCTCGGCGGCCCGGCCCTCGACGCGCGCGGTGACGGTGTCGAACCAGGCCTCGGTGACGACCTCGACCCCGCCGGCCTTCAGGCCCGCGGCGAGGAGGTCGGCGTACCGGTGGACGCGCTCGGCGATCCCCTTGAGCCCGCCGGGGCCGTGGTAGACGGCGTACATGCCCGCCATCACGGCGAGCAGCACCTGGGCGGTGCAGATGTTGCTGGTCGCCTTCTCACGGCGGATGTGCTGCTCACGGGTCTGCAGCGCCAGGCGGTAGGCCCGGTTGCCGTCGGCGTCCTGCGACACGCCCACCAGGCGGCCGGGCAGGTTGCGGGCGAACTGCTCGCGGACCGCCATGTAGCCGGCGTGCGGGCCGCCGAAGCCCATCGGGACGCCGAACCGCTGGGTGGTGCCCACCGCGATGTCCGCGCCGAGCTCGCCGGGCGACGTCAGCAGGGTCAGGGCGAGCAGGTCGGCGGCGACGGTGACGACCGCGCCGAGCTCGTGCGCCTGGTCGATCAGCGGCTTGATGTCCCGCACCGCGCCGGAGGCGCCCGGGTACTGGACGAGCACGCCGTTGATCTCGCGCCCGGCGACCTCGGCGGGGATGCCCTGCGACAGGTCGGCGACGACGACCTCGACCCCGGTCGGCTCCGCACGGGTCTCGATGACGGCGATGGTCTGCGGCAGCGCGTCCGCGTCGACCAGGAACAGGCCGTTCTTCTTCTTGCCGACACGGCGGGAGAGCGCCATCGCCTCGGCGGCCGCGGTGCCCTCGTCCAGCAGGGAGGCACCGGAGGTCGGCAGGCCGGTCAGGTCGGCGACCATGGTCTGGAAGTTGAGCAGCGCCTCGAGCCGCCCCTGGGAGATCTCCGGCTGGTACGGCGTGTACGCCGTGTACCAGGCCGGGTTCTCCATCACGTTGCGCAGGATCACCGGCGGCGTGAAGGTGCCGTAGTAGCCCAGGCCGATCATCGAGTCGAGGACCTGGTTGTCGTCGGCAAGCCGGCGCAGCTCGGCCAGCACCTGGGCCTCGCTCCGCGCGCCCGGGAGGTCGAGGGCGTCGGCGTTCTTGATGACGTCGGGGACCGCGGCGGCGGTCAGCTCGTCGAGCGAGCCGTAGCCGACCTGGGCGAGCATCTTCGCCCGGGCGCCCTCGTCGGGGCCGATGTGACGCTGCTCGAAGGGGATGCCCTGCTCGAGGGCGGAGAGCGGGGTGCGAGGGGCGTTCATAGGCGGAGGCCTCCTGGTCTTGCGCGACCTTCGGGGGGCACCACGGCGGTGGGGTGCCCGACGGCCTCCCCCTCTGTCATCACGACCTGAGAGCTTCACCGGCCGCCCGAGGACGCCCGGCTTTCACCGTCGGTGAGAGCGGCGCTGCGACCGGGGTCACGGGCACCGCTCTGCTTTCCAGAGTGACCTCGTCCGCGCGGTACGGGGGCCTGAGAGATTCCGGGGAGGAGTTGCTCCTTCGGCGCCTCCGAAGGCTCTCGGAGGACTCTCCCGCGCGGGGTCGGCAGCCACTGACCAGCCTACCAGCGAGGTACCGGAGCGGACCCTCGAGTGGCCGCCGCCCGCGAAGTGCACTTGGGTGGTGCCGACGGCTGCGCTGCGACAGTGAGCTGCGACCAGAAGGAGGGAACGTGCACACGGACATCGATCCCCGGAACCTCATAGGCCGCAAGGCATTCGACTGCGACGGCAACCGCATCGGCACGGTCGACGAGGTGTACCTCGACGACGCCACCGGTTCGCCCGAATGGGCGGCGATCCGGACCGGGCTCTTCGGCCGCGACGTCTTCGTCCCGCTGGAGACCAGCGAGCTGGTCGACGGCGCCCTCCGCGTCCCCTACGGCCGGGCCCACATCAAGGACGCCCCCGGCTACGGCGTCGGCCGCCACCTCTCCCCCGAGCAGGAACTCTCCCTCTACCGCCACTACGGCTTCGACGTCGAACCCCCCGCCCCGCTCCCCGACCGGGACTTCGGCCACCTCCCGGACCCGGAGGACGCCTGACGACCGCCCACCCTCACCACAGCGCTCAAGCCGCCGGCCACTCAGGCCCGCTCCCGGCCGCAGCGGGACCGTGCGCTGCGGGACCGTGCGGACCGGCGCCGTGCGGCCGAGCGCCGTGCGGCCGGGCCCCGGAAGACCCGGGCCCCGACGGCTCGGGCAGTTCACGCCCCGCGGCATCGCGCTCCGACCCCCCGCGCTCCGGCGGCTCAGGCACCGGCGGCCCCGACGCCGACGGCTCGGACCCCTCCGGTTCCGGTTCCGGTTCCGGTTCCGGTTCCGGTTCCGGTACCAGCGGCAGCGGGTCCGCGGGCTCGAGGTCCGCGTCGTCGACGGCGAAGGTCCGCACCCGACCCGGCACGGGCGAGTACGGCGTCTCGAACCGCACCGTGACCCGTCCGAGCCCGCTGCCCTGCACCCACCCGTGCCCGTGCGCCGCATGCCGTACGTCGTGCCCTGCGGTCCATCTCCGCACCGGGCGTTCGACGGACGGCTCGCGCCCCGGCAGGGACCGGTGGGCCACCTCGGCCGCACGGGCCTCCGCCTCCTCCGCGGCCGGCCCGGTGTGCGCGGCGTCCCGTGCCTCCTCGGTGGCCTGAACCGTCTGCGCGGCCTGCGCGGCCTGCGCCGCCTGGGCGAAGAGGTCCTCCTGCGTGAAGTCGGCCAGCCCGGAGACGCCGACGCCCAGCAGCCGGACCCCGCCCGTCGTGTCGACCCCCTCGAGCAGCCGCGCCGCCGCCTCCTGGACCACCGCCGGGTCGTCGGTGGGACCGCGCAGCGTCTCCGAACGGGTCAGCGTGGAGAAGTCGTACCGCCGCACCTTGAGCTGGATGGTCCGCCCCGAGTGCCCGCCGGCCCGCAGCCGCCGCACGCAGCGGTCGGCGAGCCGCTGCACCTCCATCCGGATGCGCACGCGGTCGTGGATGTCCACGTCGTAGGTGTCCTCCACGGACACCGACTTGGTCTCCCGCTCGGCCACCACCGGCCGCTCGTCGTGCGCCAGCGCCATCGCGTGCAGGGCCTGCCCGTGGGCCTTGCCCACCAGCCGCACCAGTTCGTCGACGCCCGCCCCGGCCAGCTCCCCCACCGTGGTGATCCCGGCGCGGCGCAGGTGGTCCCCGGTGGCGGGCCCCACGCCCGGCAGCGTCCGCACCGGCATCGGCGCGAGCAGCTCCCGCTCGGTGCCCGGGGTGATCAACACCAGGCCGTCCGGCTTGGCCTCCTCCGAGGCGATCTTGGCCAGCATCTTGGACGCGGCCAGCCCCACCGACCCGGTGAGTCCGGTGACCGCGCGGATGTCCTCGCGCAACCGCTCACCGGCGCGCCGCGCGGAGGCGGTGTCCCAGGCGACCCCGCCGGCCTCCAGGTCCACGAAGGCCTCGTCGAGGCTGAGCGGCTCCACCAGGGGCGAGAGGGCGCGGAGCAGCGCCATCACCCGGTCGCTGATGGAGCGGTAGAGCGAGAACCGCGGCGCGAGATAGGCGGCGTTCGGCGCCAGCCTGCGGGCCTGGGCCATGGGCATCGCCGAGCGCACCCCGAAGACGCGGGCCTCGTAGGAGGCGGTGGCCACCACGCCGCGCGGACCGAGGCCGCCGACCACCACCGCCTTGCCGCGCAGGCTCGGCTTGGACGCCTGCTCCGCGGAGGCGAAGAAGGCGTCCATGTCGAGGTGGAGAATCGTCGGCGCGGACCTCACACCACCGATGGTGCCGCACGGCACCGACAGTGCGGCCTCCGGTCCGGTCTCAGACCGCCCGGTTGCCGCGCCGCCGCGCCAGTTCGTCCGCCGGGTTGTGCCCGATCAGGGTCTCCCCGGTGTCCACGCGCTCGCCGTGGAGCTGCGAGAGCGCCGTCTCGACGTCCCGCCACACCACCCCGACGGCGATGCCGAAGATGCCCTGGCCGCCCTGGAGCAGCGCGTGCACCTCGTCCGGCGAGGAGCACTCGTAGACGGTGGCCCCGTCGCACATCAGGGTCATCCCCTCCAGGTCCCGGAACCCCTGCTCGCGCAGGTGCTGGACCGTGGTGCGGATGTTCTGCAGCGACACCCCGGTGTCGAGGAACCGCTTGACGATCTTCAGGACGACGACGTCCCGGAAGCTGTAGAGGCGCTGGGTCCCCGAACCGTAGGCCGGCCGCACGCTGGGCTCGACCAGTCCGGTGCGCGCCCAGTAGTCCAGCTGGCGGTAGGTGATCCCGGCCGCGGCGCAGGCCGTGGGCCCGCGGTAGCCGACCTGCTCGGACGTCGTCTGCGCCCCGCCGAGGCCACCCGCCTCGGCCGCCGAGCGCTGCGGCGCATACCCGGCCGCGTTGCCGTGGGGCCGATACGGACCGCTGTCGCCCGGGACACGTCCCGGTGCGCCGGCCGTATCGTCGCCGCTCATTCTCACGCCGACCTCCGTCCTAGACCTGCCATCCAGACGGTAGGCAGTCGTCAGGGGTGCGTCAACGATCGCCACACTCGCCACGCCGAGTGATAATCACCTTGCGAGTGGTTTTCCGTGCCCCGTCCCGGGGAAAGGCTAGCCGAATGCCCTCCGTCCGGGCGGCAGGACCGCGGCATGAGGCCCTGGCAATTGCCGACGCGCCGGCCGCGAGCGGCCGGCGCGTCATCGGACTGCCGGGGAACCTACGGTTCGGGTCACTGGTTGCTGGTGCCGAAGTCCTCGGGAGAGATCTGGTCGAGGAACTCCCGGAACTTCTCCACCTCGTCCTCCTGCTCGTCGGGGATCGCGATCCCCGCGTCGTCGAGCACACCGTCGCTTCCGTAGATGGGCGTGCCGGTGCGCAGGGCGAGCGCTATGGCGTCGGACGGGCGGGCGCTGACCTCCACCCCGCTGGCGAAGACCAGCTCGGCGAAGAACACGCCCTCACGCAGGTCGGTGATCCGCACCTCGGTGAGCTCCTGGCCCACCGCCTCCAGCACGTCCTTGAAGAGGTCGTGCGTCAGCGGTCGTGCGGGCACCATGCCCTGCTGGGCGAAGGCGATCGCCGTCGCCTCTCCCGGTCCGATCCAGATGGGAAGGTAGCGATCGCCCCCCACTTCGCGCAGGAGCACGATCGGCTGGTTGGAGGGCATTTCGACCCGGACACCTACGACATCGAGCTCGTTCACACAGCAACCCTAGGCCGTGCCCGCACGGTTTGGGTAGTCGGGCAGGGCATGGGTGGATTGAGGCAGGTCAGGACAGGCGTACGCCGAGGGCCGTCTGCACCAGGGCGGAATGCAGGCGGGTCGTCAGCCCGGCCAGCTCCCGGGCCCTGACGCGCGCGTCCTCCCGGGTGTCCGGGTTGGGGTGCTTCCTCAGCGGGGCGACGACCTGGTCCACCAGCCCCGCGTCGCGGTCCGCGGCGGTCTTCATCGCCCGCAGGTGGCGCGGTTCGATGCCGAACGTGGCCATCTCCGCGAGCAGGGTCGCCACCGTGACGGCCGCGGCGTCGTAGCCGCCCTCGGGCAGCGGCTCGATCAGCCCGTAGGCCTCCCAGGCGGCCAACTGCTCCTCGTCGGTGCCGGCCGCGGCGAGGAGCTCGTCCCGTCCGATGCGGACGGCCGGGGCCTCCTCGTGGTCGGCGTCCTGATCGAGCGGATCGGGCCGGTACTCCTCCGGCTCGCCCGCCGTGAAGGCCCCGTCGAGAGGATTGGCGGCGTCCTGGTCGCGGTCGGCGCTCTCGAGGACGTCCAGCCGCTCACGGATGACCTTGAGCGGCAGGTATCCGTCCCGCTGCATCCGCAGGACCCGGGCCAGCCGCTCGACGTCCCCGGCACTGAACTTGCGGTACCCGGCGGGAGTGCGCCGGGGATCGACCAGTCCCTCGGACTCCAGGAAGCGGATCTTGGAGATGGTGACTTCGGGAAACTCGTCGCGCAGCAGGCTCAGTACCGTGCCGATGCTCATCAGTCGGCCTGCCGCGGTGGCGGCGCCGGTTACGGCGCCGCCACTCGGTGGTTCAAGCATGGACCTTCCCTGGAGTTGCCTCCGGACCGGTCCGGAGGGTCAGACGCTCCGCTGGCTCGCGTAGAAGACCAGGCGGTACTTGCCGATCTGCACCTCGTCACCGTTGGCCAGAGCGACCTGGTCGATGCGCTCCCGGTTCACGTAGGTGCCGTTGAGGCTGCCGACGTCCGCCACCGTGAAGGTGCCGTCCGGGCCGCGGCGGAACTCCACGTGGCTGCGGGAGACCGTCACGTCGTCCAGGAAGATGTCGCTCTGCGGATGACGACCCGCCGTCGTCAGGTCGGCGTCCAGCAGGAAACGACTGCCGGAGTTGGGGCCGCGCCGGACCACCAGGAGGGCCGAGCCGGCAGGCAGCGCCTCGACCGCGGCCTGAGCCTCGGGCGACAGGGCCGGGATCTGCGTCTGGCCGGTGGCCTCCGGGTCGTACGACTCGATGCCGGAGATGGAGATCGTCGACGTCGTCTCGGAGGGGCGCTCCGGGACACCGGCCCTGAGCGGCGCCCCGCAGTGCGAGCAGAAGCGGCTGTTCTCCGCATTGCGGTTGCCGCACCGCGTGCACACCAGGGCCGACATGGACGGATCCTTCTGCTGCGGCTGCCCCGCCGCCGATCCCGACGGGTCCCCGAAACCTATGCGGGCCGCCTGGGCGGGGTCAACGGCCGACGCGCCGTGCCCCCCGGAAGTGCCACCCTCCGGACCAGCGACCTGGTCCCGGTAGAGCGGCCGGTTCTCTGCGTCGGAACCCTCGCGATGGCGGCCCGTCTCGCTGCCGCCCTCTCGCGCACTCTTGCCGAACAACTTCGCAAACAACTTCACGGGCGATTCCCCTTGACCGAAACAGACCCGCCCGTGGGGCAGGACGAACCCTGACTGCACCGACCGACCGACCCGGACGTCTTCACAACGTCCGTCTCCGCCATACAGTTTCCACCACACACCACTTCTTCGGCGCGCCGACCCCCCGCGACCCGACGTCCCGTCGGAACGGAGCGCCCCGAGCCCCGCCTCACCGGGCCGACGACCGAGCGTAGTCAGGCCGCTTCGCCCCTCGCAAGGCATCCACGACGATCTTCGTACGACGCTCCACGATGACGGTGGCCTGCTCCTTCTCCAGAGTCTGCACCACGCCTCCCGGGATGTTCAGCGCGGGCTCCAGATCCTGCGGGTTCCCGATGACCTTGAAACGATACGGAGCGGCGATCTTGTTCCCGTCGACCGACACTCCGGCGTCCCCGTCCGGGCGCTCCGTCAGATAGGTACTGGCCACCACCCGGACACCGTTGAGCTGGATGGCCTCCGCGCCGGCGGCCCGCAGCTCCTGGACCGCGTCCAGCAGCTGGTCGGCTCCGACACCGTTCTGCGGATCCTCGACCGTCACCGAGATGCCCGGCCCCTCGGCCGCGACCGTGCCGGCCAGCACACCGAGCTGCCGCTCCTTGGCGAGCGTCTGGCGCCGCGCCTCCTCCGCCTGGTCGGAACTGTTCTCCAGCTCCGACCGCTGGCCCTCGAGGTTCTGCTGCTCCTCCTCGAGCCGCGCCGTCCGGTCGTCGAGCTCGTCCAGGATGCGGACCAGGTCCTCCTGCCGGGCACCCCGCAGCGCGGTGTCGCCCGAACTGTGCGAGGCGACCTGCACCGCCAGCCCGAACCCCAGCCCGAACAGCAGCAGCGCCACGATGAGCTGGGCCCGGCTCACCCTGGGCGGCCAGAGGCTCTGTGCCAGGCGTTGACGGCCCGTCAGGCCCGCCGGAGCCTCTTCCTCCGCCTCGTCCGGCGGAACGGCCGTGGCGGGCCTCTCCTCGGGCAGCTCCTTGCGCAGCCGGTGGCCCGGCCCCTCTGCGCTCCCGCCGGCTCCCGGCAGGCCCTCGCGCCTCTCCTCGTTCATCGCCTCACGCCCTGAAGACGTGCCGGCGGATGGCCGCGGCGTTGGAGAAGATGCGGATGCCCAGGACCACCACGACACCGGTCGACAGCTGCGCGCCCACCCCGAGTTCGTCGCCGAGGAAGACGATCAGCGCGGCGACGACCACGTTGGACAGGAACGAGACGACGAAGACCTTGTCGTCGAAGATGCCGTCGAGCATGGCCCGCAGTCCCCCGAACACGGCGTCCAGCGCCGCCACCACGGCGATGGGGAGGTACGGCTCGACGGCGACGGGAACCTCGGGCCGGACCAGCAGGCCCACCACGACTCCCACCACGAGGCCAAGTACGGCGATCACGATGTGCCCTTCCCGCTGTTCGGCTGTTCAGCCTCTGCTGGTTCCGATGTCTGTGCCGGCTTGGCCGTCCGAAGGATCACGCTGGGGGCGGCGGGCAGCCGCAGGTCCTCCTCGACCGAGATGGCCGTGCGGATCCCGTAGTTCTCCTGCAGCGCGTACAGGTAGAGGCCGTCCGCGCTGTCCTGGAAGCGGGTGCTGAGCGGTTTTCCGTCCCCCACCGCGAGCACCGTGTACGGCGGCGCCAGCGGCTTGTTGTCGACCAGTATCGCGTCGCCGGCCGCCCGGATGGCGGACAGGGCGGTCAGCCGCTGCCCGTTGACGGAGACGGCCTCGGCGCCCGACTCCCACAGACCGTTGACGACCCGCTGCAGGTCCCGGTCACGGACCCTGCCGGTGTCCGAGAACCCGCTCGAGCCCCGCTGCTCGCCGTCGTCACCGGTACCGGAGCCCTCGGCGTCGTCGACGACCAGCTTGACACCCGGACCGTGCACCGGGACGGCTCCGGCCAGGATCTGGACGGTCTCCAGGCGTTCACCGCCGCCGCCGTGCTCCCGCAGCGCCTCGCGCTGACGCTCGCCGACCTCGGCCCGCAGCCGGTCGACGTTCGCCTCCAGCCGGTCGGCCCGCTCGGTCTGCCGCTCGATCCGGTCGATCAGCTCCTCCCGTTCCCGCGCGACCACCGGAGCGTCCTCCCGGGCCTGGGCCGCCCCCAGCGTCACCACCAGGGCCGCCAGGACCAGCCCGGCGGCGAGGCCCAGCTTGGCCTTGAGCGTCTTCGGCATCCCGCCGCCCTCGCCGCGCTTGCGGGCGGCGGCCTCCGCGTAGCCGTCGTCGAGGCTGTGATCCATGACGTTGGTGAGCAGCGACATGGAGGCATCCGGGCGCGGAGGGCGATCGGGAGTGCTCCGAACGGGGGGCTGCTGCGGCATGCCGCACATCGTCGCATGCCGGGCCCCTGTACCACGAATGGCCCCACCGGCGTGCCGGACGGCCCCCGCGGCGGGGGCCGTCCGGCACGCCTGGCGGGATTCCCGGTCAGTGCCCGGCACCCTCCACGACGGTGCTCCACTCGTCGAGCAGGGCCTGCGCCGAGGCGTCGTCGGGTCCCTCCGCCCACAGGTGGGTGACGGCTTCGGCCGGGTCGGGCAGCACCAGCACCCAGCGGCCGTCCGCCTCCACGACCCGCACGCCGTCGGTGGTGTCGACGAACCGGTCGCCGGCCGCCTCGACCACCCGGCGCATCACGAGGCCCTTCACCGCCCACGGCGTCGCCAGGTCCCGCTTGAGCACGTGGGCCCGCGGGATCCGCGCGTCGATCTGGCTCAGGGTGAGCTGCGTCCGCGCCACCAGGCCGATCAGGCGCACGAAGGCCGCCGTGCCGTCGAAGACACCGCTGAACTCAGGGACGATGAAACCGCCCCGGCCGTCGCCGCCGAAGATCGTCGTCTCCTCGCGTCCGACGCGGGTGAGGTCGTCGGGCGAGGTGGTGGTCCATTCGACCTGGGTGCCGTGGTACGCCGCGACCTGCTCCGCGATGCGGGTGGTGGTCACCGGCAGCGCCACCCGGCCGCTGCGGCGCTCGGCCGCCACCAGGTCCAGCATCACCAGCAGCGCGCGGTCGTCCTCCACGATCCGGCCCTGCTCGTCGACGAGCGACAGCCGCTCGCCGACCGGGTCGAAGCGCACGCCGAAGGCCGCTCGCGAGGAGGCGACGATCTCGCCGAGCCGCTTCAGCCCGTCCCGCCGCATCTCCGCGGTCTCGGTCGGGCGTGCCTCGTCGAGGCCCGGGTTGATGGTCAGGGAGTCGACGCCCAGCTTCCCGAGCAGGCTCGGCAGCACCAGGCCCGCGCTGCCGTTGGAGGCATCCACCACGACCTTCAGACCGGCGTCGGCGATACCGCTGGTGTCGACGTTCCGCAGCAGCGACCCGGTGTACGAGTCGAACGTGCTCGACGGGAAGTGCAGGTCACCGATCTCGCCGGGGAAGGCACGCCGGTACTCCTGCCGCGCGAAGACGCGGTCCAGCTTGCGCTGCCCCGCCTGCGACAGGTCGGCGCCCTGGCTGTCGAAGAACATGATGTCGACCGAGTCCGGCACACCGGGCGTCGTCCGGATCATGATGCCGCCGGCACTGCCCCGCGCCGTCTGCTGCCGGGCCACCGGCAGCGGCACGTTCTCCAGGTCGCGGACGTCGATGGCGCTGGCCTGCAGCGCCGAGATCACGGCCCGCTTCAGCGCCCGGGCGCCTCGCGAGTGGTCGCGGGCGGTGGTGACCGTGGCGCCCTTCTTCAGGGTCGTGGCGTACGCACCGGCAAGCCGCACGGCGAGCTCGGGGGTGATCTCCACGTTGAGGATGCCGGAGACACCGCGGGCGCCGAACAGGTGCGCCTGGCCTCTGGACTCCCAGATGACCGAGGTGTTGACGAAGGCGCCGGCCTCGATGGTCTTGAACGGGTAGACCCGCACATTGCCCTGGACGATCGATTCTTCACCGATCAGGCACTCGTCACCGATGACCGCCCCGTCCTCGATCCGGGCGGCCCGCATGATGTCGGTGTTCTTGCCGACCACACAGCCCCGCAGGTTGCTGTGCGGCCCCACGTACACGTTGTCGTGCACCACGGCCTTGTGCAGGAAGGCGCCGCTCTTGACGACCACGTTGGAGCCGACGACGGTGTGCTCCCGCAGCTCCGCGCCGGCCTCGACCTTGGCGTAGTCGCCGATGTAGACCGGCCCCCGCAGGACGGCGTCGGGGTGCACCTCGGCGCCTTCCGCGACCCAGACGCCCGGGGAGATCTCGAAGCCGTCGATGTCGACGTCGACCTTGCCCTCGAGAACGTCGGCCTGGGCCTTCACGTAGCTCTCGTGGGTGCCGACGTCCTCCCAGTAGCCCTCGGCGACATAGCCGTAGATCGGCTTGCCTTCCTTCATGAGCTGCGGGAAGACGTCGCCCGACCAGTCCACCGGCACATCGGGCTGGACGTAGTCGAAGACCTCGGGCTCCATCACGTAGATGCCCGTATTGACGGTGTCGGAGAAGACCTGGCCCCAGGTCGGCTTCTCCAGGAAGCGCTCGACCTTGCCCTCGTCGTCGACGATGGTGATGCCGAACTCCAGCGGATTCGGCACACGCGTCAGACAGACGGTGACGAGCGCGCCCTTCTCCTTGTGGAAGTTGATCAGCTCGGTCAGGTCGAAATCGGTCAGGGCGTCACCGGAGATCACGAGGAAGGCATCGTCCTTGAGTGCATCTTCGGCGTTCTTGACGCTTCCCGCGGTGCCGAGCGGCTTTTCCTCGTTGGCATAGGTGAGCTCCATACCGAGCTCTTCGCCGTCACCGAAGTAGTTCTTGACCAGTGAGGCCAGGAACTGGACGGTGACCACGGTTTCGTTGAGCCCATGCCTTTTCAGCAGCCGCAGAACGTGCTCCATGATCGGCCGGTTGACCACCGGCAGGAGCGGTTTGGGCATGCTCGAGGTCATGGGGCGAAGGCGCGTGCCTTCGCCTCCGGCCATCACGACGGCCTTCATGTCGGAAGCGTCCTCCTCTGACAGACGACGGGGAACCGACTTCCTCCGGCCGCACGCCCCCGCATGACGCGGACACGGGCCACCCGGCCCCGAAGGGCCAACTCAGCGGCGAGTTCAGTCGGTAGTGGCCATGGTGTCCGCGCGAACAAGGCGTCGGACCTGCACCACGTAGAGGACTCCTGCCCACCAATACAGGGTTGTACCCCACCCCGCGAAGGCCCAACCGAAAACCGCCGCGAGGGAGGCCGGCCACCCGCTGCCATCACTCAGCAGAAGGAGCGGGAAGGCGTACATCAGATTGAACGTCGCCGCCTTGCCCAGGAAGTTCACCTGGGGCGGCGGGTAACCGTGCCGGCGGAGGATCAGCACCATCACGGCGAGAACGACTTCCCGGGCCAGGAGCACGAGCGTCAGCCAGAGGGGCAGGATTTCCCGCCAGGTGAGGCCGAGCAGGGTGGAGAGGATGTACAGCCGGTCAGCGGCGGGGTCCAGCAGTCGGCCGAGGCTGCTGATCTGGTTCCAGCGCCGCGCGAGCTTCCCGTCCAGGTAGTCGGTGACACCACTCAGCGCCAGCACGAGCAGCGCCCACCCGTCACTCTTCGGGCCGCCGAACTCGGGCCGCAGAATGAGCCACAGGAACAGGGGCACGCCGAGAAGCCGCGCCATGCTGAGAATGTTGGGGATGGTGAGCACCCGATCCGTCTGGACGCGGGTCTCCTGGACCTCCACCCGGGGGCCTCCTGTGGGGATACGTGTCAATGATGCGATCGAACCTTACCGCCAGGCCCTCCGTCCGGACGCGGAGGGGTCCGGACGGTTCGCCGGCCGGCGTCGGCCGGCAACGAAAATCACCCGGAAATGCAGAAAGCCCCCGCACCATAACGGTGCGGGGGCTTTCCCAATAATTGTTCGGCGGCGTCCTACTCTCCCACAGGGTCCCCCCTGC